>JBAUBA010000354.1:0-2219 GCA_049676265.1 Atribacterota bacterium | reverse complement strand
ATTTAGAAGGGGATATGGTTCATGGTGGTTGGGTAGATAAGGAAGGTAGAGAGAGGATGGGTTTCAAACAGATTAGATATGAAATAAAAATAAAAACAGAAGCACCCGAAGAGGAAGTTCGTAAATTACATAAATTAGTGGAAGAGAAATGTCCGGTATCTGATATGCTGATCAATCCGACAGAGGTAAAAGGGAGCGTTAGCATTAGATAATTAACCAATTTACCGATTGACCAATTGATCAATTATGTTAGCTCCTCTATTAATCCATTACTTGTTACACATTACTTATTAAAAAATAGGATGGGGATCTTACCCATCCTATTTTTTTGTTCTCTTTATCTTTTCGGTGTTTATCATCAGGGCGGCGATATCAGAAGGAGTTATTCCTGGTATTCTCTTGGCCTGGCCCAAGGAAATTGGCTGCACTTCTGAAAACCTCTCCTTGCCTTCATGGGATATACCATGCATATTAAAATAATCGATATCTTGAGGTATTTTATAATTCTCTAATTTCTTAAATCTTTTTACCTGAATCCCTTGTCGTTTAATGTACCCTGCATATTTTATTTGAATTTCAACTTGCTCGGTTACTTCGGCAGGGAGTTCTAGTCTGTTAGGATCGATGGAAGCAGTTTGGTTATAAGTTACCTCAGGTCTGGTAAGTAAAGTAGCCAAATTAGCTGCCTCAGATAGAGGGGTAGTGCCCAATTTGGTTAGTAATTCATTTACCCTTTGAGTAGCATGAATAATTACTTCCTTTAATCTCTCCTTTTCCTTTTCAACCAGTGTTTTTTTATTTAGAAAATATTTATATCTTTGTTCTGAGATTAGCCCCAGCTTATATCCATAAGGAGTAAGTCTTAAATCAGCATTATCCTGCCTTAATAGTAGTCGATACTCAGCCAGTCCGGTTCTTAAACGGTAGGGCTCAGTCACACTTTTTGTAACTAAATCATCTATCTCCACGGCAATGTAAGCTTCTGAACGATCCAGTACTAAGGGCTCCTTGCCGCGTGTCAGCTGTACTGCATTTATGCCCGCCAGCAATCCTTGTTCGGCTGCCTCTTCATATCCCGAGGTTCCATTAACCTGTCCCGCTAAAAATAATCCTTTAATTGCTTTAGATTCTAAAGAGTATTTTAATTGATTAGGATATATAATGTCATATTCAATGGCGTATCCATAGCGGATAATCTTACAATTTTCCAAGCCATAAATAGTATGCAAAGCTTCCTGCTGGGTATCAGCAGGAAGGCTGGTAAAAAATCCCTGTAAATATATTTCTTCAGTATCATATCCCTCTGGTTCCAAGAATATCTGATGAGATTCTTTTTCGGGGAACCTAATTATCTTATCTTCTACAGAAGGACAATATCTGATAGCTGCACTCTGGATGGTACCATTAGATAGGGGTACTCTATGGATATTATCCTGGATTATTTGATGAGTTTTCTGATTGGTTCGGGTCATAAATACTGAAAAATCCTTATATATTTCCCCTTTATTTTCAAAAGAAAAAGACAAAGGGATATCTGCACTCTTCTGTTCTTTCATCTTGGAGATATCAATTGTTCTCCTATCTATCCGAGGAGGGGTGCAGGTATTTAATCTTCCGACTTTAAAACCCAACTCTTTAAGGTTTTCTGCCAGAACAATCGAGGCAAGTTCACCGGCTCTTCCTGCAGAATAGATAGTTTCACCGATATATATTAAGCCATTTAAAAATGTTCCGTTAGTTAAAATTACCGTGGGAGAAGAAAATTCTATACCACTTTTAACTATTACACCCTCTATCTGACAATTATTTACTATTAATTTTGTTACCATCTCCTGTTTTAAATCTAAATTTTTCTGGATTTGGAGAGTGTGTATCATTTCCTGAGTATATAATTTTTTATCTATCTGTGCCCGTAAAGCCCACATAGCCGGACCTTTGCTGGTATTTAACATCCTTATATGAATAGTGGCTTTATCGGTATTTTTAGCCATTTCTCCGCCTAAAGCATCGATTTCCCGGGCTACATGTCCTTTGCCCGGACCTCCTATAGAGGGATTACAGGGCATCAGAGCAACATTGTCTATATTGGAAGTAATAAGGAGTGTTTTTGCTCCCATTCTGGCAGCGGCCAGAGCTGCTTCACATCCGGCATGGCCGGCACCTACTACAATTACCTCATATTGATATTGCTTCACTTTTTCAGTCTCTCCTTTATTATG
>JBAUBA010000353.1:0-3577 GCA_049676265.1 Atribacterota bacterium | reverse complement strand
ATATGAGGGAAAATATTATCATTACCGGATTTATGGGTTCTGGAAAAAGTATAGTAGCTGAAGAATTAGCCCAAAAACTGGGAATGGACTTTATAGATATGGATCAGATTATAGAAGAAGACCAGGGGATGAGCATATCCGATATTTTTACCAGATACGGAGAAAACTATTTTCGAGCACAAGAGAATAAATTAGTAAAAGAATTGTCACAAAAAGAAAATACAGTAATTGCTACTGGTGGGGGAACTCTACTTTCCTCAGATAATGCCAGGACACTAGGCCAGAGGGGACAAATAATCTGTCTTTACGCTGATTCCCAGACTATCTATAATCGGGTTAATAAAAAGAATAATCGGCCCCTCTTAAAAGGAGAAAACGTCTTAAGCGAGATTAACCGTCTTTTAAAAGAAAGAAAGAAGGCATATAATAATTTTACTACAAAAATTGATACCACTAATCTAAGCATTCAGGAAGTTGTAGATAAAATAATAGCTCTTTTAAAGAGCGTTTGAAGAGCGAAGGGTGAACAGATGAAAGAAATAAAAATAAAAATTACAGAAGATAAAGAATATAAGATTTGTATCAAAAAGGGAATTCTTATTAATTTAGACGAGCATTTATCTAAGACAATAGAGAATAAGAGAGTTATTATAATTACCAATTCTTTAGTAAATTGTTTGTATGGAGTTAAGCTGTTGTCTTCCTTGAAAAAGGGTGGATTTAATCCTGATTTAATAGATTTAATTGAAGTCCCCGATGGCGAGAAATATAAATCTCTATCTACGGCACAATATCTCTACGATGAATTACTGAAAAGGAAAGCAGACCGAACCACTACCCTTATAGCTTTGGGTGGAGGAGTTATAGGAGATTTAACCGGATTTGTTGCCGCTACCTATATGAGAGGCCTGCCTTTGGTGCATATTCCCACTACTCTTTTAGCCCAGGTAGATAGTAGTATCGGGGGGAAAGTGGCAGTTGATCATCATTTAGCTAAAAATATAATCGGGAGTTTCTATCAGCCAAAAGCAGTTTACACCGACCCCGAAGTTTTACAAACCCTATCAGATAAGGATATAAAAAATGGAATAGTGGAGGCTATAAAAATAGCAGTTATTAAATCTCCGGCTTTTCTTAAATGGATAGAAAAAAATATTGATTTATTAATAAAAAAACATAGAGATCTGCTATGTGAACTGGTTAAAGAAGCTGTTTCTTTAAAAGCGGATATAGTCTTAAAAGACCCCTGGGAAAAAGGATTACGTAAAGTGTTAAACTTTGGTCACAGTATTGGCCATGCACTGGAAGTAGGAGCAGGATATCAGGATTTAAGTCATGGTGAGGCAGTAGCCCTGGGTATGTTAGTTGAAACTAAAATAGCTTGCAACAGAGGAATGTGCTTGAAAGAGTTTGAAAAACAAATTAAACAAATATTATCATTCCCGCCTACCTGTGCAGTGCACGCAGACAGGCGAAAGCGGGAATCTAAATCTTTATTCCAATACATCAAAAATATAGACTACAACCAATTCTGGGAAACCTTAACCTTGGACAAAAAAAATTCTCAAGGTAAAATAACATTCATTCTACCGGAAGCCCTGGGGAAAGCTGTCTTAATTGATGACATAAATAAAAAAGAAGTAATAGAAGCCTTAGAAGAATTTAAAAAGGAGTGGAAATTATGTTAAAGATCGGAATAATTAATGGACCAAATTTAAACATGCTGGGAAAAAGAGATCAAAAAATTTACGAAAATTTAACCCTGGAAGAAATAAATCATAAAATTGAATCTTTTGCCAAAAAGGAAAATATTGAACTAACTCTAAAACAATCCAATTTCGAGGGAGAGATTATAGAATCTATTCAGCAATTCTCTTCCCATGTTGATGGCTTAATTATTAATCCGGCAGCCTATACTCATTACAGTTATGCTATTGCCGATGCCCTAAGAGACTGTCCAATCCCGGTAGTTGAAGTTCATCTTTCCAATATATTTTCCCGGGAGGATTTTCGGGGAAAATCAGTGACCGCTTCTGCCTGTATAGGACAAATTGCCGGCTTCGGTTACCAGAGTTACATTCTGGCTATCCGTGCACTTTGTTCCCTCGCCCCCTCGGAGGGGGAGGGTTAAGGTGAGGGGGAAAGGAGAAAATCAAAATGAAAGAGGAAAGCGACTTTAAAAAAATAACTATTATCGGTGTAGGTCTAATCGGCGGTTCACTGGGATTGGCTTTAAAAGAAAAGCACCTAAATTTCAAAATTGTAGGCATAGATAAACAGGAAATAATTGAAAAAGCAATTGCTCGAGGGGCTATTGATGAAGGAACGGTTAATCTCGAAGAAGGAATTAAAGAAGCTGATATAATAATAATTGCCACACCGGTAAAAACGATTTTAAATATATTGACTCAAATAAATCCTTTTCTCAAAAAAGGATGCCTGGTTACTGATACCGGCAGCACCAAGAAGCAAATTGTACAAAAAGCAAATAAAATATTATCCAAAGACATATTTTTTATCGGCGGCCATCCTATGGCAGGTTCAGAAGAATGTGGTATAGAATCAGCAGACCCTTACCTTTTTCATAACAAAACTTATATCCTAACTCCTGCCCTTAAAAGTAATTTAAGAGCACTTAAAAAAGTATCTTTATTGATTAAGATGATAGGTGCAAAAAAACTGATATTAGACCCTCTCGAGCACGACAGAATTGTTAGTGCAGTAAGTCATCTACCTCAGATTATCGCGGTTTCCCTAATCAATACAATAGGTGAATTGGCTCTACGGGGAAATAATTACAATTATGTTAAAGCTGTTGGAGAAGGATTTAAAGATATGACGCGAATCGCTTCTAGTCCTTATAAGATGTGGGAAGATATCTGTGACACTAATCAAGAAAATATTTTAGAAATAATTCGGGAATTTAAAAATTATCTTGAAGTAATAGAGCATAAACTTAAAAATAATCCCAACAGTTTAAAAGAAGAATTTCAAAAAGCCAGTAAATTAAGAGAAACCCTTTGAGAATTCCTCTCATTTATGCTATAATTTAACTGCCTGATGAGGGAAAAAATATGAGTTTTACCAATAAAGATGAAGTAAAAAATGTAGCCGTAAACAGAAAAGCACGACATGATTATAGTATATTAGATACTTATGAAGTCGGACTGGTCCTAAAAGGGACAGAGGTAAAATCCCTAAGAGAAGGCAAGGTTAGCCTGCGGGAAAGTTTCGCTCAATTTGAAAATAACGAACTTTACATAATGAATATGCATATTTCTCCTTACGCCTTTGGCAACATATTCAATGTTGACCCCAGAAGGAAACGTAAATTACTTATGCATAAGCGAGAAGTTAACCGTCTAAGAAGGCAGATTGAGGAGAAAGGTTTAACCCTGGTGCCTTTGCGAATTTATTTTAAAAGAGGTCACGCCAAGATTGAATTGGCTGTGGCTAAAGGAAAAAGATTATACGATAAACGACAAGCCCTAACTGAAAAAGATGCCCAAAGGGAAGTAGAAAGAGAATTAAAGAATAAAGAATGGGGGCGATAGGTTTCGACAGGGATAAGAGAGGT
>JBAUBA010000352.1:0-3316 GCA_049676265.1 Atribacterota bacterium | reverse complement strand
TACGGAGGAAAGAAATAGATGAAAGTAAGATCATCAGTTAAAAAAATGTGTGCAAAATGCAAAATAATAAAGAGAAAAGGTAAAATAAGAGTAATTTGTAGTAATCCAAAGCACAAACAGAGACAGGGGAAATAATTTTAAAGGAGGATATATTAAGATATGGCTAGAATAGCCGGAGTAGACTTACCTAGGAATAAGAGAATAGAACATGCTTTAACTTATATCTATGGAATCGGTATTACCAGCGCTCGTTCCATACTAAAGGAATCAAAAGTTAATTTGGATACCAGGGCAAATGATCTAACCGAAGAAGAGATAAATAAGATAAAGGGAATTATTGATAAAAATTATAAAGTAGAAGGAGAATGTAGAAGTGAAATTACCACCTCTATAAAAAGGCTTATGGATATAGGTTCATATAGAGGTCTAAGACATCGGAAGGGATTGACGGTGAGGGGTCAAAGAACTAAAACTAATGCGAGAACCAGAAAAGGGCCCAAGAAAACAGTAGGAGCAAGAAAAAAGAAAAGTATATAATGTTTCAGATGCTGAAAGGAGAATTTAATTGGCTAATAAGAAAATAATAAAGAAAACTAAGAAGAAAATAAAAAAGAATATAGTTTTAGGGGTAGTTCACATCCAATCTACTTTTAACAATACTATAGTTACCATTTCAGATGGAGATGGAAATGTAATTGCTTGGTCTAGCGCGGGGACTATGGGTTATAAAGGAAGTAAGAAAAGTACATCTTTTGCTGCTCAAATGACCGCTGAAGCGGCGGCTAAAAAAGCCATGGATCAAGGATTAAAAGAAGTGGACGTATTAGTAAAAGGTCCTGGACCAGGGAGAGAAACAGCAATTAGATCTTTACAAGCAGTAGGTTTAAAAGTTAATATGATTAAAGATGTTACCCCAATTCCACATAACGGTTGCAGACCCCCAAAACAAAGAAGGATATAAATTAGTCGTTAGTAAAAAACAGCTTGGAGCGTACAGCGTTTAGCGCTTAGGTACGGGTAAAAATTGTAAGAAAAATACAAAATACAAATTAGTTGTTAGTTTTAAATATAAAATACACAAGATAAATTTGTTAGCTGGTTAATGGTTAATTGGTAAATGAATTATTAGTATTAAACTGGATAATTAGCTACCTATTAAACCAGTTAACCAATTTAGATTAAAATTTTCTATTATAAAGTTTTTAGAAAATAAGGAGGTTTTTATTATAGATGGCAAGATATACAGGAGCGGTATGTAAATTATGCCGCAGAGAAACGGTGAAATTATTTTTAAAAGGGGATAGGTGTTACTCTGATAAATGCCCAATAGAAAAAGGTGCTTCATTACCCGGTAAAGATGCAAAAAAGACAAGGATAAGAAAATTATCTACCTATGGTATAAGATTAAGAGAAAAACAGAAACTTAGAAAGTATTATGGATTACTGGAAAAGCAATTTAAAAATCTTTTTAAAAAAGCTGAGAAGAAAAAAGGTGTTACCGGAGAAAACTTCTTGGAATTACTAGAGAGGAGATTGGATAATATAGTTTACCGATTTGGTATAACTAAATCAAGAGCTCAATCTCGTCAATTGGTTTTGCATTCACATATATTGGTTAATGGAAAAAAAGTGAATATTCCCTCTTATCAGGTTGATATCAATGATGTGATTGAGATCAAACAAAAGAGCGCAAATATCGAAAATATTAAAGAAATTAAAGAAGGGAAGATAGAGGTCAGTATTCCTTCTTGGTTAGAGTTTGATTTTAAGAATTTAAAAGGAAAGATAATAAAATTTCCTTCTAAAGAAGAATTAAATTTACCGGTAGAGGAAAAATTGGTAGTTGAGTATTATTCCCGTTAATATTTTTGGGTTTCCTATACCTAAAGAAGGAGAGTATTGAAGGTGATGAATATTAATAATATAAAAATTAAAGTGGAAGATTTATCAGATAATTATGGCAAGTTTATCATAGAACCATTAGAAAAAGGTTATGGTGTTACGTTAGGTAATTCTCTTAGAAGAACATTATTGTCTTCTATGTGGGGAGCAGCGGCAACTGCCATTAGGATTGAAGGAATTACCCACGAGTTTGATACTATTCCAGAAGTCAAAGAAGATGTAATTGAAATAATTTTAAATATTAAAGAATTAGCAGTTAAAATATTTGCCGAAGAACCACAGATTTTAAAATTAAAGGCAAAAGGTAAAAAAATATTAACTGCAGCAGATATAACCCCCAATATTAATGTAGAAATACTTAATCCTGATTTAAAGATAGCTACTTTAAATAGTAATGCCAAACTAGATATGGAGATAGTAATTGAAAAAGGGATGGGTTACTTGCTTGCTGAAAAAAATAAAAAATCGGATAAATCTGTAGATACTATATTTGTTGATTCCTTTTTTTCGCCTATTACGAAGGTACGCTATGATGTGGAAACCGCCAGTCTGAGTCAATTTTCTAACTACGATAAATTAACTTTGGAAATATTTACCAATAAAAGCATTTTACCTGATGAAGCTTTGAGTAAATCAGCAAATATATTGATTAAATATTTAAAAGTGTTTACTAAGTTTTCTCCCGAAGATGTTGAATTAGAGGGCGAACTTATTTCAAAAGAAGAAAAAGAAAAGAGTGAAAAGGAAAAAATCTTAAATAAAACTATTGAAGAACTAGATTTTTCAGTTCGCTCGTATAATTGCCTAAAAAAATCCAATGTAAATACATTGAAAGATTTAGTTAACTACTCTCCGATGGAGGTTATAAAGATAAAGAATTTAGGAAAGAAATCTTTGGATGAAATAAAAGAGAAAATAACTAAGTATGGATTTGTTTTAGGTGAAAAAATGCACCAGGAGGATTTTTAGAATGAGACACAAGAAATTAAGAGGAAAATTGGGTCGCACTAGTAGTCATAGAAGCTCTTTGTTGGCTAACTTATCTATTTCATTAATAACTCATAAAAAAATTGAGACCACATATACTAAAGCAAAAGAAGTTCGAAAGTATATAGAAAAACTAGTAACAACAGCTAAAAATAATAATTTACAAGCTCAGAGAGAGGTGCAAAAAGCTATAAAAAATAAAAAAGCTTCTAAAGTGCTTTTTGAAGAAATTAGTCCAAAATTTCTGGAAAGAAATGGCGGTTACACCCGAATTGTAAAAACGGGATTTCGCAAAGGCGATGCCGCACCTTTAGCTGTAATTGAATTTGTAGAATAAATAAAGTAAAAAAGATAAAAGGTTAAAAAGTTTTATATCAGAAGTGAATATTTGATAGTTAAACTTTTTAACCTTTTGATTTTTGTAATA
>JBAUBA010000351.1:0-2778 GCA_049676265.1 Atribacterota bacterium | reverse complement strand
TCCTGAGACCCTGAACGAACCGGTAGAAATTACTATTAGTATAAAAAATTTTATCACTCATAGCATTAAACAGTTAAAGAATATTTTTGCCAATAAGACTCTCAGAAAAGTGGTGGTAAGTTCCTCACTCTTTGATGCCATTTTTAAGGTTTTAAAAGATTACATTCAGCCCATACTAAAAGATATCATTTTAGTTTCCGGAATTTATATTATAGTCTCAATGGAAGCAGCCACTCAGCTAAAAATTATTTTAGGACTTATCTACGGAGTGATGTATATTTTTAGTGCATGGGTTTCTCGAAACGTTTACCGTTTAAACCTAAAATTTAATTCTGATGAACTGATGGATATCAGTTTTGATATTTTTGGCATAGTATTTTTTATTATGTTTTTTGCTATCAAAACTAAAATTATGTTAGTAGTTATACTTCTTTATTTTTTCCTTTATCCCTTAAAAGATGGGAGACGCCCCCTGGTAGTAGATGTCCTTGGTGATTGTATGAAAAAAAATGAACGGGCAACTGTATTATCGATTGATAGCCAGCTCTCCTCACTCTTTATGATAATTTTAGCCCCTTTATTCGGTTATATTGCCGATAGATTTAGCATTGCAACTTTATTTTTTGTAGTCGGGCTTTCGATATTGGTCTTAAATAGATTTTTGAGAGTGGGAAAAAGCCTTTCTTTCAATATTATTTGAATATTTTATAGAATATATTATAATTAAATTAGAGAAGATATAATAGATAAAAAAACATAAAACGCTTAGGAGGAAATAAATGAGTTCAAAAGTTCCAACCAGAGAAGAAGCTTATCAGCTGCTTGCCGAGTATAATAAAAGTGACAGTCTGATAAAACATGCTTTAGCCGTAGAGGGAGTTATGCGCTATTTTGCCCGTAAGCGGGGAGAAGATGAAGAAAAATGGGGGATTATTGGTCTGGTTCACGACCTTGATTATGAGCAATTTCCCGAAGAGCATTGCCATAAAAGCGAGGAAATATTAAAAGAAAAGGGCTGGCCCGAAGAATATATTCGAGCAGTTGTTAGCCATGGTTGGGGGCTCTGCTCAGAAGTTGAGCCACAAACAGAATTGGAAAAGGTTCTATACGCTATAGATGAGCTTACCGGTCTGGTGGTAACTACAGCTTTGGTTCGACCTTCCAAAAGTGTTATGGATGTAAAAGTAAAATCGGTGAAGAAGAAATGGAAAGACAAAAGATTTGCTGCCGGAGTAGATAGGTCTATCATTGAAAAAGGTGCTCAGATGTTAGGAATGGAACTTACTGACCTTCTTGCTGATACCCTTGCCGGGATGCAGGAAGTAGCAGAAACTATCGGATTAAAAGGAGTGCAAGTTTAGAAAGTAAAGAATTAACTTATTTAAAAGTGATACAGGGGACGGTTTTTTGTTCTATTTTATCTAAAACAAAATGATACAGAGAACCGTCCCCTGTATTAAATCAGGAGGAATAATTATGATAAAATCTGGAGACAAAAAGATAAATCTGAATATCCGAATGGCTTCAATTGACGATGTTCCCTTAATTCTTAAATTCATAAAAGAACTTTCGGTGTATGAGAAAATGTCTAAAGAAGTAGTTACCACTGAAGATACTATCCGAGAAACCCTCTTTGGAGATAAACCCTATGCTCAGGTCCTTATAGCAGAAATTGAGGGAAAGCCTGTAGGTTATGCTTTATTCTTTTATAATTTTTCTACTTTTGTGGGGCGACCCGGTCTTTATATAGAAGATGTATTTGTTACTGAGGAATATCGAGGACAAGGAATCGGCACCGCCTTATTTAAATATTGTGCCCATACTGCCAAAGAAAATAAATGTGTTAGAATGGAATGGTCTGTTTTAAAATGGAATCCTGCTCGAGAATTTTATGACCACATGGGGGCAAAACCTATGGATGAGTGGGTAGTATATCGCTTAACCAATGATGCCTTAGATAAAATGGCGGATTTATAGTCACTAAATAATCTATTATTAGTCTCGCATCAATATAAAACCGTAGGATAGGCGTCTCGCCTGTCTATACAAATGTAGGGGCGTATTGCATACGCCCTATTTTATTCCCTCTCCCCTGGGGGGAGAGGGTTAGGGTGAGGGGGAACATATTTTGAAAACTTTAGTAAAAAACAACATTACTTATATAAAATTATTTCTGGTAGCCTTATTTTTCGGAGGCACCTTTATTGCCGGAAGGATAATGGCGGTAAACCTCCCTCCTTTTACTTCTGCTTTTTTACGGTTCCTGTTAGCTTCTTTCTTTCTAATTTTATTTGTCCTTAAAAAATATGGTAAATTTCCCCAGATTAACTTCCAACAATTTTTATTAATTATAGCTCTCGGACTTACCGGTGTTGCGGGTTATAATTTCTTCTTTTTCTCGGGATTAAAATTCATTACAGCTAGCCGGGCTTCAATGATTATATCCTTAAATCCTTCCGTAATTACCCTACTTTCAATTTTAATATTTAAAGATAAATTTACTAAATTTAAATTTACAGGAATTATTCTTTCTCTAACCGGGGCATTGATAGTTATTTCTCAGGGTAATCTCCAGGTTATTTTGCAGGGCAATATTGGATGGGGGGAATTATTTATATTGGGATGTGTGGTCTGTTGGTCTTCCTTTACTGTGCTTGGTAAAATTATAATGAAAGACCTTAAGCCAATTATAGCCATCACTTATGCCTGCCTTGCCGGTACTCTGATTCTAATTT
This sequence comes from Atribacterota bacterium, assembly GCA_049676265.1. GTDB lineage: Bacteria > Atribacterota > Phoenicimicrobiia > Phoenicimicrobiales > Phoenicimicrobiaceae > Sediminicultor. The sequence continues at coordinate 43 of JBAUBA010000351.1, read as the reverse complement.
TACCCACTTATCAGGAAGGCGTTATTCAAAATTTTATGCAATA
>JBAUBA010000350.1:0-4533 GCA_049676265.1 Atribacterota bacterium | reverse complement strand
ACCTTATTTCTGGAATGTTTTACAAGAGCTTCTTATAATAAGCTCCGGCTGATACACAAAACACGGTTTCCCTGCCTTCCCATTAATCATATCCACTATCATGCGAGCAACCCGTTTGCCCATCTCTTCTTTTGGATGCTTAATAGTGGTTAATTTTACCTCAGTAGCAACCGCTAAATTTGAATCGTCGTATCCTACCAATGAAATATCCTCTGGAATCTTTAAGTTACTACGACGAATAGCCTCCATAACCTGAATAGCTATTTGGTCATTATAACAAACAATAGCAGTTGGTCGATTTTTCTTTTTCAACAAGTTAATAGTAAAATTGTATGGAAAAGAAAACATCTGCTCAGTTTTATAATTGCCTAAAAATTCATTATTGATAGTAACATTATATTTCTTTAAAGCAGACAAAAAACCGGCCTGTCGTTTTATACCTTGTAAATCATCAGATAAAAATATTCCGGCTATATCTTTATGACCTAGCTTTAATAAATATTGTGTAGCAATAAAGCCACCTTTTTCGTCATCCATAATTACATATGCAGAATCTAAATCAGGATAGGTGGCATGTAATAATATATATGGGATATTGCGTTTATCTAGTTCCTGAAAGTATTTTTGATTGATATTTGGTTTAGCACTTTTTGTTGGCTCCACAATTATACCAGATATATCTTGTTCTAAGAATCTTTTCATACATTCTTCTTCTTTGCATTTATCATTGCCTGTACTGGCAATACTAAAGGAAAAACCTGATTCACACAATGTTTCCTCAATGCCTCTAAGAATATAGGGAAAAATATAGTTAGAAATATAGGTGGTTAGAACAGCTATTTTCTGCTCTTTTTTACTTCCTCTGTAAGCGCAAAAAGTCCCTTTCCCCTGTTCTCTATATATCCATCCTTCATTTTCCAACTCACTAAAAGAATGACGAACAGTATGTCTGCTTATTTTAAACTGACGGACAAGATCACTTTCTGAAGGCAACTTTTGCGCCGGAATAATATCTCCATTTTGAATCATCTGCTTTAGGTATTCTTTTAGTTGATAATATTTTGGTAAATACTTATCAGGTTTCATCATCTTTACTTTTCTCCCAATTGATAAAAATAAATTGTATATTTTATTATTTTACTTCATTGCTTTTAAGAGCTCAAATGTTTATTGCCCATACTTGTAATATTTTTAAATTTAAAATTTAGGCAAATGGATTTTCGTTTCTATATAGTCGATTTGAAGGTTGATTAAAAGCTACATCATTTATACCTAACATTTTCATAGCTTCAAATAAAATCTTTCCTACATGTTTAAATGCTACACCGGTATGATGGGGAAATCTTTTTGCAATAAGTATATGGCGATAGAACCTGGCCATTTCTTTAACAGCAAATACACCAATTCCTCCAAAGGATTTCGGATTTATATCAAGTACTTCACCTTGAGCAATATAACTCCTCAATTCATAATCAGATGTACCTTGCAGTCTAAACAGTGTAATATCTCCGGGAATTATGGTTCCTTCAAGGGTGCCTCTGGAAATATCAGGCTCCTTATTTGGCTCAAGCAATCCATGCATAATTAGCTGGTATTTCATTTCAGCATTCTTTATATAACAAATAGGAGTATTTCCACAATGGAACCCCATAAATAGGTCTTTTAGTTTATAATTCTCTACCTTTTCCCTATTTTCTTCATACATATCCTTCGGTACTGTATTGTTTATATCAAGTAATGTAGCCGGTAAATTAGTAGCCAGAGTAATTATATATTCACTCAATGCTCCGTATATATCTGTTTCGCAAGATATAGGTATTCCTCTCATAGCAAACCTTGAATTCACATAACAAGGCACAAATCTAAATTGAGTTTGGAAAGCAGGCCAACACTTGTTAGCAAAGATCGCAAATTCAGATGCACCAAGGTTTTGCTCCATCCAATCTTTCAATGTGAGCTCATACTGTGCAAGTTTGGGCAGTATTCCTGAATATCTGTTTCCGTCACCCAATTCTTTTTCCATATTTTTAACTACTTCTGATATCCTTGAATCATTTTCATGATGATTAAAAGCTTCGAAAAGATCTAACTCTGAATTTTCCATTATTTCTATACCTAAATCATACAGAGGTTTTATAGGCGCATTACACGCAAGGAAATCCTGAGGCCTTGGCCCAAAGCTTATTATCTTGAGTTTTTTAAGCCCAAGCAATATTCTGGCTATACTTTCAAAATCCAATATCATTTCTGCTATCTCTTTAGCCGTACCAACAGGATATTCAGGAATATAAGGACTTAATTTTCTTAGTTCCAGATTATATGAAGCGTTCAGCATGCCGCAGTATGCATCTCCGCGACCACTTACTAAATTCTCTCCAGTTTCTTCTGCTGCGGCAACAAACATAGTAGGTCCTGAAAATTTTTGAGCAAGCATTGTTTCTGGTCCTTCAGGACCAAAATTACCCAGATATATCACTAAAGCATTTATCCCGAGCTGTATTAAATCTTCTAAGGCCTTTAAAACATCTTTTTCGTTTTCAACAGCTGTCTTAATTTCCTTAATCAAAATTCCCTTTTTGCTGCACGCCTTCATGACAGCTTCTCTCCTATTTTTACTAAGTTCAATAGAAAAACAATCACGACTTACAGCAACTATCCCAAGTTTTACTTCAGGAATGTTAATCATTTCTTAAATCCTCCCTTAAATATTAATAACCCAATGATACTTTTTTAATAAAATACCCCTATTGCTTAATAATAAGTCTTTCTTATGGTATCTACCATAACCCAAAAATTGTTCATAGGTGTATCAAGCTGTATATTATGCGTCGGACCAATAATTAAGCCTCCCTGCTTACCCACCAGATTGATTCGAGACAATACCTCTTTTCTTACTTCGCTCAGTGAGCCAAAAGGCAGGGTATACTGTTCATCCAATGTACCCCAAAAACACAATTTATCTCCATATTCTTTTTTTAATTTATAAGGATCCATGGCAGTAGGTTGTACGGGATTTAGAACGTCTACCCCGATCTCTATTAAATCAGGTATAATAGGATAAATTACACCATCAGAATGATAAGCTACTTTTAAAGTAGGATTGATTTTTTTTATTTCAAAAATAAAATTAGCCATCTTTGGTTTAAAAAATTTCTTCCAAATTTGTGGCGAAAACATCATTGCCTTTTGTGTTCCAACATCATCCCCAATCCAAATCATATCGACTCCCATCTCAGTTAACTTCTTTGCAGCGGTAAGATGGTATTGATAAGGTATATTTAATATTTCTTCAGCTAAACCAGGATTTATTATAAAATCCATTAGCAGCTTTTCCATTCCCCTTAAGGCCCAAGCAGTTTCAAAAATTGTGGTTACAGTAACTCCAACAATGAAATAATCTATTTTATAATTATCAATCAGTTTTTGAGCTTCTCTATATAATTCCTGACGATTAGGATCAGGAGCTATATAAGTATTTACAGCATCATCTTTTGCTAAAGGGTGTCCAGTAATTTCGGTATATCTACCTTTTCCATACTTAGTATCATATTGAATAACCTTCCATCTTATACCCCATTCATCAACATATTCTTCTCCGTTTTTAAAACCATCCTGATAATAAGAATTAGCCCACCCTACCGAAGTGAGAAGCATATCTTCATCTAAAGCTAATTCCAATTTATATGTATTCCCTCCACCATGAGGATTGTGACTATCTTCTCCCAGAATTTTCATTTCCTTGCTTAATTTTTTTGCAAATTCCGGAGTAAAACTTATTTGCATCGGGCATCTATCAGGGGTTTCGTGGTTAAGAGCCATTAGGACTCTTTCACGATGATTCATATTGAACTTCCTCTAATAATAGATTTTGTAGATTATATTTTTTTCAACAATTTTAAAATATAAAAATATTATTTATTTGTTAACTGCTGCCATGTACAAAGTTTACTTCTACTCTATTTTCTTTTCTTTGCCAAAGTATGAATAATAACTGAAACTATGATTAACACCCCACAAATAAATTGTGTCCAGAAGCCAGAAAGGCCTGCAGCGACAATACCTGCTTCTAAAGAACCAATAATAAATGAACCAATGAAAGTACCTTCGATACTAGCTTCTCCGCCAAACATAGAAGTACCACCCACAAAAGTAGCAGCCATTACCATCATTATATATCCTTCTCCCATTGTCGGCCACCAGGTTCTCATCCGGTAACAACTAAGTATTCCGGCAAATGAAGCTATAACTCCCATCAATATAAAAACCATTATTTTCATTCTATTTACATTAACACCCATCATTCTTGCAGTTTCCTGATTATCACCTATAAATAACACATGCTCACCAAACCTATGTCTAAAAAGTAAGAAATATAAGAAAATTGTTATTCCTATAAACCAAATTGACTGAACAGGAATTACTCCTAACTTTTCAGCAAATATTTTATAGGAAATAGTTTTATCTAACGCTACTGTTTTAGCTAAACCATTCGAGATAATATTACTAAAACCCCTGATTAAAAACTGCATACCC
>JBAUBA010000349.1:0-2140 GCA_049676265.1 Atribacterota bacterium | reverse complement strand
TCGCCGTTCATCATTTCCAGATAATATTTTCATTTTTTATCCCCCTTACCTAATAATAATTATATCTTAATTAATTTATAATTCTACAAAATATTTAAAAATCCTCTTTTTATAAAAATAAATATTTATATCTAAATATAATTAATCGAAAAATATCTAAAATTTTGCAAAAGTTTAAAAATTTATTAATGAGGAAAATCGCTTACTTTATAATTCATAAGTAGCTAACTTTTAGCTTGGGGGGGTAAATACCCTTTTATATCTTGCCGGTTTTAGGGTTATGTGAAATAAAATAAAAAAATTTTCAAATATTTTTTAAAATATGCTTGACAAAAAAATATTTAGGTGTATTATGTATATAGTACACTAATACATTTAAAGGAAAATTAATTATGGAGTTCAATAACAACATTCCTATCTATCTACAAATAATTGATAATATTAAACAGGACATTGTTGTGGGTAGATTAAAAGCAGGCCAGAAAATGCCTTCGGTAAGGGAATTGGCGGGAATATTAAAAGTCAATCCTAATACCATACAAAGGGTGTATCAAGAGTTAGATAGAGAAAAAATTACTTTTACCAAAAGAGGAATGGGAACTTATGTAACTGAAGAAGAAAAAACTATAAATTCATTAAAGGAAGAAATCTCCAAAAAAATAATCCTTGATTTTGTAGAAGGTATGAATAAATTAGGTTTTTCAAATAAAGAAATGATTAATACTCTCAAGGAGTACTTATAAAAGGAGGAGAAAACATGGAACAGATATTAAAAGCCACTCAACTTAGCAAATATTTTTATCAAAAAAAAGCTCTGGATAAAGTTGATCTGAGTATAGAAAAAGGAAAAATTTATGGAATATTAGGGCCGAATGGTGGTGGAAAAAGCACTTTTCTAAAGATTGTAGCAGGGTTACTCAAACCAAGCCAGGGAGAAATAACCATAGATAATGAAAAGCCCGGAACATATACAAAATCTATTGTCTCTTATCTGCCGGAAATCAACTACCTTTACAAATGGATGAAGATAAAGGATGCTGTGAATTTTTTTAAGGATCTATACGCTGATTTTAATGCCGAAAAAGCCAGAGAAAGTTTAAAATTTATGGAATTGGGAGAAGAGGAAAAAGTGACCACTCTTTCCAAGGGGATGATGGGAAGGTTAAAATTAACCCTGGCCTTATCCAGAAAATCTAAAGTTTACTTGCTGGATGAACCTTTAAATGGCATAGACCCAATTTCTAGGGAAAAGATCATCACTTCAATTCTTGATTCTTATAGTGAAGAAGCTTCAATACTTATTAGCTCACATCTCATTTACTATATTGAAAAATTATTGGATTATGTATTTTTCTTATCCGAAGGTAGAATAATCTTATCCGGAGACGCAGAAGAATTAAGGAATAAAAGAGGGATGTCTATAGATAAATTATTTCAGGAGGTTTTTTAATCATGATGACTTTACTTAAATATGAAATCTATCGTCGCTGGAGATGGTTAGTGCTTAGATATGCGGCTTTGATTATAATTGGGGCTATACTTTTGAACCGAGTTTCTTCTCCTGCCTATCAATATGAATTTATGGGAGAATCTATAGGGAAATTTGCCTTGACCAGTTTGGTTATCTTCGTAATTATTATTATTGAAGGAATTAATATGCTGAAAGAAGATCTATTTGAAGATTGCGGGTATTTAACTTTCACCATACCTAAAAAAGGAAGAACTATCCTGGCTTCTAAATTAGTATTACTATTTATGCAATTAGTTCTCTGGACATCTATTACCGTTGGGTTTGGGTCAATATTCTATTCAAAATTACCTTATCGGGAAATGGTTCAGATAAAGACTCAAATTAATTTTTACTTTTACCCGACCCTTTTATTTACATTAACTGCTTTTTTTAATTTTGTTTTAATGATACATTTTAGCCTTACCTTAACCAGGACTTTACTGGCCAATAAAAGGTATTCAAGTTTATTATCAACAGGTATCTTTTTCTTTCTGGTTTATTTCATTGAAAAGGTATATTATGGTCCGTTTTTGAATCAAATACAATATATTTCAATAGAAATTGGAAGTAGAGCAAATACTACTTTACTCTCCGGGGGTTATACTGCTGTATTTTTAAATATAATTCTTA
>JBAUBA010000348.1:0-6902 GCA_049676265.1 Atribacterota bacterium | reverse complement strand
AGCTTATTCGTAGCAAATATTGCTTTGGCTGACAATAATGAGTTGACTAAACTTGAAGCCCAGCAGTTGAAGATATTAAAGCTTTCCAAAGTAGTAGAAGAACACCCTTCGACTATCGAGCTAAAAGAAGATTTAGAAAACTATAAAATGGGATTGGAATTTTATCAACATACTGATTATCAGCAGGCTATTTCCGAATTGTTAAAGGTAGAATATTCCACCCTGAATTTACCCCTTTATATCAAATCTCAGTATTTATTGGGGGATTGTTATAGAAAAATTGAAGATTGGAATAGGGCGATAGAAATATATAAGAACTTAGTAAGAGATGACCCAATTTTGACTGATTATTCGCTTTTTCATCTGGCCGAAACCTATAGACTTAAAGGTGAAAATCACGAATCTACAGCCACCTATAAACAAATAATAGAGAATTTTCCTCAAAGCCTGATTATTTCAGAGGTCAACTACCAGATAGCTCTGAATTATCGCGAGTTAAATGATACAACTTCTGCGCTAATTTATTATAAGGATATTCTGGAAGATTCCAAAGACAACCAGCTTAAAGCAAAAGTTTTGCTTGAGCTTTCCGAGATATACTGGCAGGGGAAAAAATATGTCGATTCTCTTAACTGTTTATATGAGATATTGGATGAAGGCTATAGACTTAAAAGGAAATCAGAACCGGAAGAGTTGTTGATTAGATATTTTAATAAAACTCAAGAAGATTTAAAAGAAATCGAGATTCCTTACCATATAATGGTAAAATGTGCAGATATTTTGTTTAAATATCGCCAGTATAATCTGGCTGAGGGTTTATATAGAGAAGTCATTGAAACTTTTCCCGAAGCTCTTGATATTGCGGAAGTTTACTATAAGAGGGCAAGGGCTTTATATTACAAACAGGAATATAAGGAAGCTGTTAATCAGTGTGAGGAGATTATAGCAAAATTTCCTCCCGGCGAAATTACTATTAAAGCAAATTATCTTGGGGGCAATTCTCTGCGTGTTTTAGGAGAGCGTTATCTGGCAATAGATAAGTATGAAAAAATTATAGGTCAATATCCTGAAAGCTATTATGCTCGAGAGTCTTATCTGCGTCTGGCAGAATCTTATTTTCAGTTAAAAGAAACGGAAAAGGGGATTTCCCTGTGGAGAGAATTGATCAGCAAATATCCTAATAGCTATGAATCAATGACTTCCCTATGGAATTTAGCCCGATATTTTACCAATAATAATGCTTACCCTGAGGCATTAGATTACTATCGAGAATTATCAGATAGATTTTCTCAAAGTAACCTGGGAGATGATGCCCTGTATTGGAAGGGAATAATTTTAGATAAGACGGGGTCAGATGAGGAGGCAAAAATTGCTTACGAAAAACTTGTTAGGGAATACCCCTTGAGTTATTATACCGAAAGAATTATAGAACAAAGAAGTGATATTAGTTCTATTTGGCCTGTTTCTGTCTCCAAGAAAGAAGATTTTTTAAATTTAGATGAATTTTTAATAAAATATGATAAAATTGAGGGGAAAGGTCAGCTGTCACTGCTCAAAGCAGAGTTGTTTGGAGAGATTAGTTTTTATAAAGAATCAATAGTTGAATTAAAAGGAACATTAAATTACTATCCAGGGAACATCTTTTTACTATTTAAGTTAAGCGATATTTATAAAAAGAATATGGATTATAATGATTCTTTAAATTATTCGGAAATAATTTTTAATTATTTAGAAGATAATCATCAATTAGAGGAATTACCTCTTGAATTATGGGAAGGTCTTTATCCTCTTTATTATGAGGATGCAATTAGAGAACGTGCTTTGGAATACGAAATAGATCCCTTACTTGTTTTGGCTATGATTAGGGAGGAGAGCAGATTTAACACCTGGGATGAATCTGTTGCCGGGGCCAGGGGATTGATGCAGATAATTTTTTCTACCGGGGAATGGATTGCCCAGAAGATAAATCTGGAAGAATTTAATGATGAAATGCTCTTTGACCCCAAGATTAATATTGATTTAGGCTGCTGGTATATTAATTACCTAAAAGAAAGATTTTCAAATGATTCAATATTAATGATTTCTGGCTACAATGCCGGTCCAGGTACAACCAGCAAGTGGTTAGAACAATACGATAGAACTGACCTGGATAATTTTGTAGAAAATGTTCCTTATTCTGAGACCAGAGAACATATAAAAAAAGTTATAAAATCTTATCAGATGTACAAAAGATTGGCACAGGTTTTGAGCGAAGAGTAAAAGGAATGGTTTTTGTTGGATTAAAAAAAAGGAGGTAAAAGTTCGGTATATCGGACTTAAGAGCAAATGACAACTAAAATAAAAGCTCAACTTTTTTGTCTTCACTGCAATAAAGAAACCAATCATACTATTACTTATAAGGGTGAATATTTAGAGGATATTAAGTGTAATATTTGTGGAAATGAAATTAAAATTAATCGGGAAAAATTATTAGAAACCTATACGGCAGATTTTATAGATAGGGTGCTAACTAAGCCTCATCGGGTAACCGAAGAGATAAAAAAAGATCTATCTCATTTTCTCAAGTCTATGCCCATCAGAATTTTAACCAAACCCTATCGAGTTGCCCAAGAGGTAGGAGATATATTACATAAGGAAAAGGATAAAAAATAGTAAGCGAGAAATTAGTTAACCAATTGATCAATTTCCCAATTCACCAATTATTTAGGCGATATAAAAAAAATTGACAAAATCATCAAAAAACAATAATATAATATAAAGAAATCATAATAAATCAAGGGAGGTTTATAAAGTGGAAGAATATTTAATTGTAAAACAAGTAGCGAAATATTTACAAGTAAAACCTCTTGAGGAAACTTCCTAATTGTTTTTTTTACCTCATTTTTGGTTATTAATTTATAGAAACAGGAGGATAAAGGATGTATGTAGCACAAAAACATAACAGATATAAGAAAAATCCTACTATTTTAGCCGTCCTACTTTTCTTGTTCATTTTTTCTATTTCTTTTTACTCTTTTGCTGATAATACTAATGATGAATTTATCACTTATAAAGTAATTAATGGTGATACTCTGTGGAGCATCTCTAAAGAATACAATACACCCTTAAAATTCATCTTAGATATTAATGATGTTGAAGATAAAGATACTTTATCCATCGGTCAGATAATTAGAATTCCTCAAGATAATCTCCAGGCCGATAATTATAATATACATATCGTAAAAAAGGGAGAGACTTTATGGTCAATTGCCCAAGAATGTAATCTTTCCATAGGTCAAATTATTGCCACCAATAATCTGACTAATTCAGAATTAATTTCTATTGGACAGCAGATAGAAATTCCCTCTATCAAAGATATTAAAGATACTACCCCTGAAACAAATATTATTACCCAGCCAGTTATTGATAAAAAGAACGAAGACGTGAATAATAATATCAGTCTGTCTGAAAATACAGAACCGATTGTTTATACAGTTAAAGCAGGTGATAATCTATGGAATATTTCTCGAGAATATGGAGTTTCAGTGGAAGTTATTGTTGGTGTTAATAATCTCAAGGAAAAAGACCTCTTATCTCTTGGCCAAAAATTGGAAATCCCCGCAATAGGAGGAGGAGTATCTAAATCTAATCAGAAACAGGAACCAACTATTGTAACTTATACCGTGGTAAAAGGAGATAACTTGTGGAGCATATCCCAGAGATATGATGTAAACATGAGCACCATTATCTCTACCAATAACTTAAAAGAAATATCCCGACTGTCTATAGGACAAAAATTAAAACTCCCGATAACTAATATGGATATTGCCAAAGCAGAAGGATATAGCGAGGAAGCTGTGGCAGAAGAGATAGTTTATTATGTAAAAAAAGGAGAAAGTCTCTGGAGTATTTCGCGCGATTATAATGTAAAGTTAGAATCCATTATAGCAGCTAACAATATTACCAATGCTTCCAAAATTTCTGCAGGACAACAATTGAGAATTCCTAATGTACCTGGAGCCCGCAGCAATATAGGTAATTTTATCTGGCCGGTAAGAGGAAGGGTTACTTCTCCTTATGGGATGAGAGTTTTAAACGGAAGAAAAGAATTTCATACTGGTATAGATATCGGAAGTCCTAAAGGGACTAATATAGTGGCTGCCGAGAGCGGCATAGTAAGCTATGCTGGTTATATGCGGGGATATGGTAATGTGATTATCTTAAGCCATAATGTGGGATATTCTACTGTATATGGTCATAATTCGGTAAATTTAGTGAAGAAGGGTCAGCATGTGAAAAGAGGAAACATAATTGGTAAAGTAGGGAGCACTGGAAATGCTACTGGTCCTCACCTCCATTTTGAAGTAAGATTAAGTGGTAAGTCGGTTAATCCTCTATCATATTTAAAATAAACAAATTGTTTTTTTAAAATTATTTAAGTGTAACCAAAATTAAACTCGCAACCGTAATACAATAATAACAAGAAAGAAAGGAGGAAAATTATTTAAAGAATAAATTAGCTACTTTAATTAAAAAGAATTAAAAAGGAGGATAAATATGAAAAGTAAATTGTTTGTAATTTTGTTGTTAACAGTAGGATTAGTATTTAGTGTAGTGGGTGCAGCTTCTGCAGAAGGCACTCTGGTATTCGGCAGCAGTGGAGACGCAGTTAGATTAGATCCTGCAGATGTAACTGATGGAGAATCCATTCAGAGAATGGATAATATCTTCGAAGGCTTGGTTGAATATGAAGCAGGTTCTGTATTGATACAACCTTGTTTGGCTACCTCTTGGGAAGCATCAGCAGATGGGACAGAGATTGTTTTTAACTTAAGAAAAGGGGTTAAATTCCATGATGGCACAGATTTTAATGCAGATGCAGTAGTTTTTTCTTTTGCCCGTCAGTACGACACCACCCATCCTTACAATCAATATGGTGAGTGGGCTTACTGGGGATACATGTTCGGTGATGTAGATAAAATGGAGAAGATTGATGATTATACGGTAAAATTTGTCTTGCAAAGACCGAATGCCGCTATTATGACCAGTCTCGCCATGTTCACAGTTAATATTGTAAGTCCAACTAATGCAGAAAAATATAAAGAAGACGCCTTCAAAAATCCCTGTGGAACTGGTCCTTTCAAATTTGTCGAATGGGTAAAAGATGACCATATCACCTTGGAAGCTAATGAGAATTATTGGAGGGAAAGAGCCAGCCTGGATAAATTAATCTTCAAAGTTATTCCTGACCCTTCAGCTAGGCTAATGGCTTTGGAAGTAGGAGAAGTTCAGGGAATAGAATATCCCAATCCAGCTGACTTAGACAGAATAAAGGCCAATAAAGATTTGACACTTTTAAGTGCAGCAGGTATGAATGTCGGCTATATGGCTATGAATACCGGGTATGGATATATTGATGCAAATAAAAATGGTGTTCGTGATCTAGATTCAGAGCCTTTAGTTAAAACCCCCGGATATTTTGAGCCCCTTACCAAGAAAAAAGTAAGACAGGCAATTAATTTAGCCATCGATAAACAATCAATAGTGGATAATATTTATATGGGAACAGCAGTTAAGGCTACAAATGGAATGCCTCCTTTTATGTTAGGGTATAATGATGCAATAGATGATTACCCATATGATCCTGCAAAAGCTAAGCAATTATTAACCGAAGCAGGATATCCCGATGGCTTTGAAGTTACTTTATATGTAATGCCTGTGTCCAGACCGTATATGTTCGATCCTCCCAAGATTGGGGAAGCGATTCAAAGTTATTTAGCTGCAGTGGGTATCACTGTAAAATTCTATCAGGTTGATTGGGGAACATATCTGCAGGAAACCGAACAAGGAAATCACCAGATGTGTCTATTAGGATGGACCGGTGATAATGGAGATCCGGATAACTTTATGAATGTGTTATACGGAGCTAATGCTTGTTCTATTGGTGCGGCCGGAAATTATGCTTTCTATACTAGCAATACCAACCAGGAATTACTTTCCGCAGCTTTGGCTACTTATGATGAAGAGAAGAGGGCAGCTTACTATAAGAAGGCCCAGGAAATGATTCACGAAGATGCCGGTTGGGTTTATCTGGCTCATTCAACTCAAAACATAGTCTTTAGAACAAACGTAAAGGGTTATGTTCTTAATCCGACTTCCAGAAAATTCTTCTATCCGGTATCAGTAGAATAGTAAAAACTTTCTTGGTTTGAATTTTCGTAAAAGGGAAGGGGTGATTGATTCACCCCTTCCCTGAATGAAATAAAAATGTGCTTAAAGAAAGCACATTTTTTTATCTTTTTATTGTTACATTATGGTGATTAAAAAGTATAATAGTATAAGTATAATTAAAAACAGATAGGAATTATTTGATGAAGTGGTATATTACCAAAAGATTATTAATGTTGATCCCGGTACTATTAGGAGTATCTATCCTCGCCTTTTCTTTAATTCGTTTAGCCCCCGGTGACCCGGCAGTAACTATAGCCGGACAACATGCCTCTCCTCAGGTTATCAGCGCCATCAGAGAAAAATACGGATTAGACCAACCCCTCACCACTCAATATTGGGTCTGGCTTAGACAGGTCTTAAAAGGAGATTTGGGGCGTTCTATAGTTTCGAATGAATATGTAACCAAAGAGATATTGGAAAGATTCCCTAATACAATTGAGCTTACCATGCTTTCTATGATTTTTGCTGTAACTATCGGTTGTATTGCCGGAATTATTTCTGCCTCACGGCAGTATTCGGTTTTTGACTATAGTTTTATGGGGCTCGCTATCTTCGGAGTGTCGATGCCCGTTTTCTGGTTGGGAATTATGTTAATGATGATTTTTGGGGTTTATCTGAGGTGGCTGCCTATCAGTGGACGTATAAGCATGATGATATATTTTCAGCGAATCACAGGTTTTTACCTGTTGGAT
>JBAUBA010000347.1:0-3431 GCA_049676265.1 Atribacterota bacterium | reverse complement strand
CTTCAAGTAAGTGCAAGAGAGTATGAGGATAGATACGAAAATAAAGAAAATATCTTAAGAATGATTGACAAGGCAGCAGATTCACGGCCTCAATTAATAGTCTTACCGGAATGCGCTTATCCGGCCTATTATATTTCTCCGCTTATTGTAAAAAATTCCTTAGCATTCCAGAAATCGACTTTAGAACTAATTACCGAAGTTAAACAAAGGGCTAAACTGTATAAATGCTATATAGCTTTAGGAATAGTTGAAACTGACCTAATCGAAAATATTCTTTACAATTCTGCTTTACTTATCAATCCGGAAGGCCAGGAGATAAGCCGTTTCCGAAAATCTTATCTCTGGCATTTCGATTCTCATTGGTTCTGCGCCGGTGAGCAATATCCGGTAATTGAAACTGAATTCGGAAAAGTGGGTATGTTTATCTGTGCTGATGGACGACTCCCTGAAATCGTCCGCTGTTTGAGCTTACAGGGAGCGGACATTTTGCTTGACCTTACCAACTGGGTGACTTCAGGATTTGAGAAAGAGACTCTCACCAACCCTCAGGTAGAGTATATGATTCCAACACGAGCCCTGGAAAACCGAGTGTGGATAATTGCCGCTAACAAAGTGGGAATGGAGGCAAAGAGTATATTATATTGTGGAAAAAGCGCTGTTTTTACACCTGATGGCCAGGTGGCTAAAATTGCCTCTTCTTGCCAGGAAGAGATTCTCTTTTATGAAATTTCGCTTGAGGAAGCTTTGGATAAATCCATCGATAACCAAATTAATACAATTAATGATAGAAGACCGGAGTTGTATTCCGAGTTGATTCAACCTACTAATACTTTGCCTATTTATTCTATTATGAAAAAAAAGACTAATCCTAAAAATCCGAATCCACTTACCGCAGTATTGCAAATAGAATTTGAAGGCAATTTTAAAAAATATCTTCAAAAGATAGAATTCTTCATAAATAATCTATTAGAACAGGAGACTGATATTATTATCTTTCCCGAATGTGACTTTGTTTTTCCCGAAAGTGGAGAGGAGATCATCCATAAAATCAAACAAATAACTAAAGACAGGAAAGTGGTCTGCGCTATTACCTTAGTTGAAAAAGCGGGTGAGTTTTACTATAAGACCACATTTCTTATCGAATCAGGTAAACTCCGGGGAAAATATAGGAAGACTCATTTAGAAAGAGAGGAAAAGAATTTATTTACTCCCGGAGATTTAGGCCTTCCGGTATTTAAAACTTCTTATGGTTATATAGGAACAATGATAGGTTATGAAGGAATTTTTCCGGAAATATCCCGTACTCTAACCCTTAAGGGGGCAGATTTAATTATCTGGCCTAGTAAATTTAGCAATGACAGACAGATAAATATCTGCCGCAGTAGAGGGGCAGAAAATAAAATATTTATAGCTTGTTCTAATTCCATTTCTCATCAAAGCAATGGTCATAGCCTTTTAGCTTCTCCTTCGGGGCAAATATTAACCTCCTGTCTGGGCAAAACTGAGCAAGCCAGCCTTTCTTCAATTAATCTTTTACTTTCTCGAAACAAAGACATTGTCCCCCATACCAATACTATCTTAAATAGAAAACCAGAAACTTATAAAATTTTATTAAACAATATTCATACAAAGGAGAAATAAAATTGAAAACAGAACTTATAGTTAATTTAACTGCCGGTGGGGGGAAGCCCCGCCCCCACCTAAAAACAATTTTTAAATATTTAAAAGAAAATGGATTTGATTTTGAAGTCAGCTATACTTCACATCATGGTGAAGCGGTAGAACTTGCCCAAAAAGCTGCTGATAACGGGGCAGAACTCATCGTATCAGTAGGCGGAGATGGCACAGTCAATGAAATAGTTAATGGGATTATGAAATCAAAAAATGATCCACCCTTAGGAATAATCCCTTTAGGATGGGCTAATGATTTTATTAAAAGCACAGACATCTCTTCTGATATAATTGAAGCTTGCAAAATTTTAGTTAAAGGCAAGACTAAAGAAATAGATGTAGGGCTAATTAATGGCCAGACATATTTTGCTAACATATGTGGGGTAGGATTTGACGCAGAAGTAGCCCAGCTTGCCAATCAAATGAAAAGTAAACACCCTAATTTACGTATTCTTAGTGCATTTGTTTATGTCTTCGCTACTGTAAAAAAGCTTCTTTCTCCTTTTAGCTACCATGATGTAAAGATAAAATTTGATGGGCAAGAAATCCATTCTAACATTCTATGTATTGCTATTAGTAATGGAAAATTCTACGGAGGTAGATTTAAAATTACTCCGGAAGCTATATTAGATGATGGTTTGTTAGAATTATGTGTGATAGAGGAAATGGGAAGATTTAAGTATCTCAGCTCTATCCCCAAAGTTTTTAAAGGTACACACACAAGCATTAAGGGTATATATTTTTATAGGGCCAAAGAAGTATTAATTCAATCTTCAGAACCTGTTTTGGCGCAGGTAAGCGGTGAAGTAATTGAAGGTCAGAAGGAATTTACCATAACTCTTTTGCCAAAAAGTTTAAAATTAATTGTACCTTAGCGAAAATACAGTAATGAGTGATAAGTGATGAGTGATAAAGACAGGATGTGGGATAAAAATACAGTAATGAGTAATTAGTGATATAAAAAGAGTTAGATGGCTAATCAGGAATTCGGTTCACATAATTTGCGATATGTTTTGTTTTAATTGGCAAATTGGTTAATTAAGACAAATTATCTTCCCTTACCTTTTTTCTTCTTCTCTTCATACATCTTCTGATCGGCTATGCGGATTAACTCGTTCATCGGTAGGGGATTGGATGGGTTATAATAAGAAAATCCTGTACTAAATCCTATTTTATAAGGTTTTTTGGAAATCTGATTTAAGCGGTCTAATTCCTTACTTAACCTTTCTCTAATTATTGGTATTTCGTTTAAGGAACTATCCAAGAAGATGACTAAAAATTCATCCCCTCCCATCCGAGCGATAATATCTACCTCCCTCAAGATAGATTTAAAAAGTTTTGCTACTTGGACCATAGCTCTATCCCCTTCTTCATGACCAAATTCATCATTGATATCTTTTAGATTATCTAAATCACTATAAGCTAATAATAAAGGAGATTTATTTCTTTTAGATAATTTTATCTGTCTTTGAAGAAGTTCTAAACCATACCCTCTGTTACATGCTCCGGTAATGGTGTCATAATGAGCTATTTTTTTTAGCTCCTCCTCCATCCTCTTTCTTTCTATGGCAGTAGCTATCTGTTCAGAGACAAACTCCATAACTTTGATATCTTTCTCAGAATAGAGTTCGGAATTGGTGTAGCTTTGAACAGCCATTGCCCCGATAACTTTATCTTCTACTTTTAAGGGGACACCTAACCAGATAGATTTGTCAGTGATAGTACCAACAACGTTTAATTCTCTTTGAGTAATCATCTTC
>JBAUBA010000346.1:0-10606 GCA_049676265.1 Atribacterota bacterium | reverse complement strand
CCATATCTTGAACGCCCTTGCATTCTATTTTCTACTCCAGTGGTATCCATAACTCCTCTGACAATATGATATCTAACTCCTGGTAAATCTTTTACCCTTCCACCCCGTAAGAGTACAATAGAATGTTCTTGAAGATTATGCCCTATTCCGGGAATATACGCAGTAACCTCCATATTATTAGTTAATCTTACTCGAGTGACTTTTCTTAAGGCGGAATTAGGTTTCTTGGGAGTTATCGTCCAAACTCTGGTACATACTCCTCTTTTTAAGGGGCTGCCCTGCAAAGAGGGTGTACCAGATTTTTTAAAGACCTTTTTTCTACCTTTTCTTACTAATTGGTTTATGGTAGGCATATCTTACCTTCCTTTGTCTAAATTTATCAACATCCTATAAATAAAAATACTTTTATATTCTAACAGCATCAGTATTTGATGTCAAGCTAAATTAGTATATAAATTAGTATATAGTGAATGGTATTTAGTATTTAGTAATAAAGCACAAAACTATATTCGTATCTCTTAGATAAGATAGAAGCCAGAAGACAGAATCCAGTATTCAGAATGAATTATTTTAGAATATAAGGTTGTATTATCTTGTTAAGTTATTTTATATTCTTCTGACTCCTGACTCCTGAATTCTGGTTTTCTTCACGCGATACTCGATACGCAATACGCAATACGAATTACTATTCACTAGCGACTAATCAAGCTCTAACTCTTGATCTGTGGTGCTGTCTGACATTTTCTCTTTACTATCTTTATCTTCTTCTTTAAATATATCTATCTTCTTTTCTATCTGCTCTCCTTCTGCCTCTTTAAATATTTCTTCCATTTTTCCTTCTTCCTCATGTGAGTAATCAACTTCTATTTCTCTGTATTTATTTAAACCTGTCCCTGCGGGTATTATGTTACCAATAATAACGTTTTCCTTTAAACCATAAAGCTTATCTACCTTCCCCTTGATAGAAGCATTGGTTAAAACATGAGTAGTTCTCTGAAATGATGCAGCAGACAAAAAACTTTCAGTAGAAAGCGAGGCTTGAGTAATACCTTGGATTATGGGCATTCCTACTGCTACAAACTTCTTCCTTTTAATAAATCCTACATTTTCAATTATATTAATACATGCAATCTTATTGTTTGCCCTAACTGTTATCAAATCCAAATGTCTATTGCAAATTTCTGTTGCGTGGTTCCTGGTTATTTTTTTGCCTCCATTAATTACAACCTCACCTGTTTCCGGATCCAAAATATCTGAAGCAGCAATTTTACCTACTACATTGTCGTAAAGAAATTCTAAAGTTCTACCTTCTAAAGAAAAATATCTTCCATCTTCCAATGGTAGCTCACTTAATTTATACAATAATATTTTTTTAATTAAATTCTTACTTATTATTTGATCCTTATCCGCGACAATATTACCGCTTGCTGGGTCTTTGATATCTTCGCCAATGGGTCGGCCAATAATTTCATCTTTAATTGATCTGATCAATCCGTCTCTTACGGATATTTCCTTAATTTCTTTCCATACCTTTATTCTATCTACATTAGCTTTTATGATTTTATCTATTTCTGAGGAAGTAAGTTGCTTGTTCGCACTTACTAAAACTTGAGAATCTTCTGGATTAATAATATCTGCAGCAGTAATCCTGTCTTCTATCTTTTCATAAATATCTGGTTTAGCACAACTTATTGTTCTAATATTATTATTAGCAATTTTTGCTGCCATTTCTTTGCTAATGACCTCATTAAATTTTATCTTAGAATCATTTAGATTGTCCGTTTCAGTGTTGTCTTCTCGAAGATTATTTTTAATCATACCAACCACAATATTGCCAGTTATTCTTTCTGTAAAGAAATTTTCTCCTTTAACAATAGTAAATTGTTTATTTTCTTGATCTTCAACTATCAATGCAGTAAAATCACTGCTTTCAATTTTAGGTATAACCTTATTAGTAATAACTTTTCCCTCTTCAACTATTATCTCACCGGTTTTAGCATTTACCAACGAAAAGATAGCTTTTTTATTTTCTAGTAATTCTCTGTTCTTCTTGTTAATTTCTTCATTTTCTTCTACTACTTTTTTATTAGCCCTTTCAAAATCTGATACATATACTAATTCTCCGGATAGTAACTCGGAGTCACGTGCTGATCTGACATAAATCATGTTTAAGCGGGCAATCTGACGAATTATTGTTTCGATATGTTTGTCACTGATTTTAACCCCTTGTGATCTATATACTGCTTGTATTTCTTTTAATAAATATTCTTGAACTGCCTTAATTCCCTGAATCTTTAAAATATCATGAGGATCAATAAACCCGACAGTCAATCTTTCTCCAGCTCTAATCTTTTGTCCCTTTTCTACTATTAGTCTTAAATCAACGGGAATATTATAGATCTTTTTCTTTTCTTCAGTAGCATCTTTATTTTCTTTTGATATTTCAGGATTAATTACTACCTGCTTCTTATAATTGTTCTCAGTAATAATTTCCTCTATTGTTCCATTTATTTCACTGATTACTGCTTGTTTTTTGGGCTTTCTTACCTCAAAAAGTTGTTCTACCCGTGGCAAGCCTAAAGTAATATCTTCGCCGCTTATTTTAACTCCTCCAGTATGAAAAGTTCTTAAAGTTAATTGTGTCCCTGGTTCTCCAATAGATTGAGCTGCAATAACTCCTACGGCTTCTCCGATATTTACTAATTTACCAATAGCCAAATCTTTGCCATAGCATTTAGCACATATTCCATGTTCTGCTCTGCAAGTTAAAACTGACCTAACCTTAACTTCTTTTATCCCCGCTTCCGAAATCTTTTTTGCGCTTTTTTCGTCAATTTCTTCCCCTAGTCCGACTAATACTTCACCGGTTTTGGAATCTGTTACCTCTTCTTGAGTTATTCGCCCTACCAACCTTTCTTCTAAGGTCTCGATTACATTCCCGTCATCTTGAAAGGCTCTGATAATTATTCCGTCAGATGTGCCACAGTCTTCTTCTCTGATAATTGCATCTTGAGCTACATCAACCAATCTTCTGGTTAAATATCCTGATTTTGAAGTTCTGAGAGCAGTATCTGCTAACCCTTTTCGAGCTCCATGGGTAGAAATAAAATACTCTAATACTGTCAAACCATCTCTAAAATTAGATCTAATAGGAAATTCAATAATTTTTCCCGAAGGATCAGCCATTAAACCCCTCATCCCGGCTAATTGACCAATCTGTCGTTTACTTCCCCGAGCTCCGGAATCAGCCATAATATATAAAGGATTAAATTTGTCTAAATTCTTTAAAATAGCATCAACTACATCATTTGCAGCCTTGGTCCAAGAATTTACAATTTTCTGTTCTCTCTCATCATCCATAATTAATCCATAATTATATTGTTCTTGAATTTTATCTACTTCCTTTTCAGCCACTTCTAATATTTCATTTTTCTGGGAAGGTATTTCTAAATCTGCTATCCCTATAGAAATTCCGGAAGAAGTAGCGAAATTAAAGCCTAATTTTTTAATCTTATCTAAAATATCAACAGTTATTTCTTTTCCATATTTTCGGTAAACAAAAGATATAATTTTTTCTAAGGATTTTTTGGTTATGGTTAAATTGATAAAATCCATATCGTCAGGGAAAATTTCGTTAAAAATAATTCTACCAACCGATGTACCCTTTAAGGAGTTACGTATTTTGTATTTAATTTTAGCATGTAAATCTATAAAGCCATCC
Source organism: Atribacterota bacterium (assembly GCA_049676265.1). Lineage (GTDB taxonomy): Bacteria > Atribacterota > Phoenicimicrobiia > Phoenicimicrobiales > Phoenicimicrobiaceae > Sediminicultor. Next base: position 6,885 of record JBAUBA010000346.1, on the reverse strand, counting down.
TCAGAAGCCCTTATTGCCTCATTAGGATTACCGAAAATTTTCCCCTCGCCTTTTTTCCCGCTTTCCCGCATAGTTAGATAATAACAACCTAAAATTATATCCTGACTGGGTAAAGCTATGGGTAAACCATTAGCTGGAGAGAGTATATTATTCGAAGATAGCATTAATATTTCTGCTTCAGCTTGAGCTTCCGGCGAAAGAGGAACATGAACCGCCATCTGATCACCGTCAAAATCTGCATTAAAAGCTGCGCAAACTAAAGGATGAATCTGAATTGCATTTCCTTCCACCAAAATAGGTTTAAAAGCTTGAACTCCTAAACGATGTAATGTCGGTGCCCGATTTAATAAAATAGGACGATCTTTTATAACATCCTTTAATATACTCCAGACTTCCGGCTTGCCTTTCTCTACTATTTTTTTGGCAGTTTTGATATTATGAGCCAAATCCTTAGCTACCAATTCTCTCATTACATATGGCTTGAACAGCTCCAGAGCCATTTTTTTAGGTAATCCGCATTGGTAAAATTTTAAATTAGGACCTACTACAATTACCGATCTTCCTGAATAATCCACTCTTTTGCCTAAAAGGTTCTGTCTAAATCTACCTTTCTTGCCTTTTAACATATCGCTTAACGATTTAAGGGGTCTATTCCCGGTGCCAAGTACTGCTCGCCCTCTCCTGCCGTTGTCTATCAAAGCATCAACCGCTTCCTGTAACATCCGTTTTTCATTTTTAATAATAATTTCCGGTGCCTCTAATTCTAATAATCTTTTTAATCTGTTATTCCGATTTATAACTCTCCTATATAGATCATTCAAATCTGAAGTGGCAAAACGCCCTCCCTCCAATTGCACCATAGGCCTTAGGTCTGGAGGAATAACTGGGATTATTTCTAATACCATCCATTCGGGTTTGCAATTAGATTTACGAAATGCCTCAACTATCTGTAATCTTTTAATAATCTTTTTCGTTTTTTGACCACTGGTTTTTTTTAATTCTTCACGAAGTTCCAAAGTTAATTTATCTAAGGGCACCTCCTTCAATAACTCTTTAATTGCTTCTGCCCCTATCCCGGCTTTAAATTCGGGATCATAATTACCTAGAAGGAGCTTTTCTATTTCTAAAATTATTTCTCCTCTTTTGTGAGAAGTATTACCTGGGTGTATTACTACGTAACAAGACTCTTCAATGTTTTGAGTGGTTAATTTTGCCCGCAAGGATAAGTTTTTTTCTTCTTCTAACCTTTTTAAGTTTGTCTCAGAAATTAAACCAGTAATTTTAGTAATTCGATATTGGGTCTCCTTATATTCTACATCTTCTTCTTTAACTTCTTCTTTAATCCCTTCTTCAACCTCTTCTTTTTCTTCTTCGTTTTCAGATTCTTCCTCTTTACTTACAGGAAACAATAATTCCTTTTGATAAAATATTTTACCAAATATTTTCTGCAGATCCTGATCCTCTTCCTCCGAAATTACATCACCTATTTTTCGAGAAAATGTTTTTACTTTATTAACATTATGAACCGGTTCAGCATTAAATTTTTCATTATACTTTTTATGAATACGATATTCTGCTTCTAGAATTATATCTCCTTTTTCTAAATCTGTTCCGCCTTTCTCAATAACTTCGAATAACTGTTCTCTCCTTCGGTCTGGAGCATAATATAATATTTTTTCTAAGTTACGAGGAGATATGTCCAAAAGTAGAGATAAGGGGCTGGGAATAGCCTTAAAATACCAAACATGGGAAACAGAAGAAGCTAATTTAATATGCCCCATTCTTTCCCTTCTGGTGATAGACTTAGTAACTTCGACTCCACATCTATCACAAATTACACCTTTATATCTTATCCTTTTGTATTTTCCACAACTACATTCCCAATCTTTAACTGGTCCAAATATTCTTTCGCAAAATAAACCATCTTTCTCTGGTCTTAAGGTTCTATAATTTATAGTTTCTGGTTTTTTAACTTCACCATGAGACCATTTTTTTATTTGCTCTGGTGAAGCCAATCCGATTTTGAGCGAGTTAAAACTCTTCAAAATTGTCAATATAATTACCCCCTATTGATAGTGGTTAGTGAATAGTTGTTAGTCGTTAGCATTAAATGCTGATTTTCAGTATGCAACTAAAATGCTAAAACTAAAAGCTAAAAACCATAATTATTATTTAAGAATTTAGGATTCAAAAAAACATACAACCTAAATATACTCTCATAACTTAAAATAATTCTAAATACGGAATTCTGGTTCCTGGCTCCTATTTTCTTTACGAGATACGATTCACGAGATACGAGATGCGAATTTAGTTTTTAGGTTATTTCTTTCATTAAATTTTCATTAATTTCATCTTTTAAATCGATATCTTCTTTAATATCTACTTCTTTATCCTGAGAATCCAAAACTCGTACATCTAAACATAAGCTACGTAATTCTTTAATTAAAACTTTAAATGATTCTGGCATGCCGGGGGCAGGGATAGGTTCGCCCTTAACAATAGCTTCATAAGTTTTAATTCTTCCCAACACATCATCTGATTTTATAGTTAAAAGCTCCTGGAGATTGTAAGCAGCTCCGTATCCTTCTAAAGCCCAGACTTCCATTTCTCCAAATCTTTGACCTCCAAACTGTGCTTTTCCTCCTAAAGGTTGTTGGGTAACCAAAGAGTACGGGCCGGTAGAACGAGCGTGGATTTTATCAGCTACTAAATGAGCTAGTTTTAAGATATAGCTATAACCTACAGTCACTTTTTGGTCAAATGGCCTACCTGTTCTACCATCATAAAGAATTGTTTTGCCATCTTTGGGCAGACCTGCTTCCATTAAAGCTCCTTCAATTTCCTCTTCTTTTGCGCCATTAAAAATAGGAGTTATAACTCTAATACCTAGAGTTTTGGCTACCCAGCCTAAATGTACTTCTAAAACTTGCCCCACATTCATCCTGGAGGGTACTCCTAAAGGGTTCAATACTATTTCTATTGGTGTACCATCTGACATAAAGGGCATATCGGCCTCAGGCAAAATTTTAGCAATAACTCCTTTATTTCCATGTCTCCCCGAAATCTTATCCCCTTCTGAAATCTTTCTTTTTTGGGCAATAAATATTTTTACTAATTGATTTACTCCTGGAGGAAGGTCGTCATTGCTTTCCCTGGAAAACACTTTTACGCCTATAACCTTACCTTTTTCACCATGGGGGACTCGGAGAGAAGTATCTCTTATTTCTCGAGCCTTTTCCCCAAAAATTGCTCTTAATAATCTTTCCTCTGGCCCTAAATCAGTTTCGCCCTTAGGGGTTACTTTTCCTACTAAAATATCGCCTGATTCCACCTCTGCCCCAATTCGAACTATTCCTCTTTCATCTAAGTTGGCTAGGCTGCCTTCCCCGATATTAGGGATATCACAAGTTATTTCTTCCGGTCCCAATTTAGTATCCCGTGCTACACACTCTTGTTCAGAAATATGAATAGAAGTGAAAGTATCTTCTCTAACTAATTTTTCACTAATCAAAATAGCGTCCTCAAAATTATAGCCTTCCCAAGGCATGTAAGCTACAAGAATATTCCTACCCAAAGAAAGACACCCTTCAGAAGTTAAGGGACCATCTGCAAGCACATCCCCCTTCTTTACAATCATTCCTTCTTCTAGTAAAGGTATCTGATTTATACAAGTTCCCTGATTGGAACGAACGAATTTTTTTAATGTATATTCTTTTTCAATATTGTCAGTATTTTTAATAATTATTTTGTCTGCACTTACTTTTTTCACCAAGCCATCATCTTGGGAAACAATGACTGCACATGAGTCGACAGCAACTTTATTTTCCATTCCCGTTCCCACTAGAGGAACTTCGGGTTTTATTAAGGGTACCGACTGTCTCTGCATATTAGTGCCCATTAAGGCTCGGTTCGCATCATCATGCTCTAAAAAGGGTATTAAACTAGCTGAAATACTGGCAATCTGTTTAGGAGATACATCAATAAAATCTATTTCATCTGGCAAACACTCAATAATGTCTCCTCTAAACCGGCAAGGTACATCGTCTTGTGAAATTTTGTTATCTTTACCTATTTTTATATTTATTTGAGCAATTTTATATTTATCTTCATCATCAGCGGAAAGATAAACGATCTCATCAGTTATTTTTCCTTCTATCACCCTAAAATAAGGTGTCTCAATAAATCCTAGTTCATTTACCACTGCATAAATACAAAGAGATCCTATTAATCCAATATTAGGGCCTTCGGGAGTCTCAATGGGACAAATTCTGCCATAATGAGTATGGTGAACATCTCTTACTTCAAAGCCCGCTCTTTCTCTGGTTAAACCTCCTGGGCCTAAGGCAGAGAGCCTTCTTTTATGAGTAATTTCAGATAAAGGATTGGTCTGATCCATAAATTGAGAAAGCTGACTGCTCCCAAAAAACTGTCGAATAGTAGCCAATAATGGCCGTGCGTTTATCAAGGCTTGGGGAGTAATAGCAGAAACATCAGGTTGGATAGTCATCCTCTCCCGAATCACTCTTTCCATCCTGCTTAATCCAATGTAAAATTGATCCTGAAGTAACTCACCAACTGTCTTTATCCTTCTATTCCCTAAATGATCAATGTCATCTATATATCCAATTTCTCTATATAAATTGACTAAATACCTTAAAGAAGCAACAATATCCTCTCTTGTCAACGAAGGACCCTTTTTTATTTTTACCTTTTCTTTACATTTTTTTATTTTGTATATTAAGGCATCGGATAATTTATCACCGGTACTACAAATTACTTCACCTGTTTTTGGATTAATTATATCCTCAGCAACAATTGCATTTATAATCCCTTCATTGATTCCCTCACTCAGTTTATCAACAATTGGCATTAAAGCTTCATCCTTCTCATTAAAAACAGTTACCGTTTCATTCTCAGGATTCAACACTTTTACCTTTTCAATTCCTGAGTTAATTATTACAGAAAATGTTTTCTGATTGATTTTTTCTTCTGCCTTTACAATTATTTTATTGTTGTTTGGATCAATAATGTCTTCGGCTACGATTTTACCTAATATCCGATTTTCAAAGTTTAATTTTCCATTTATTTTGTATCTTCCGACTTTTGCTAAATCATATCTTTTGGGATCAAAAAGCAATCTATAAATTAATTGGCGAGTATTTCTTTCAGTCGGAGGTTCGCTGGGTCTCAATCTTCTAAACAATTCTATCAGGGCTTCTTTTTCATTGGCTGTATTATCTTTTTCTAAAGTTGCTTTTATAACCTCTTCGTAATCAAAAAGCTCCATTATCTCTTCATCGTTTTCATATCCTAACGCTCTTAATAGGGTAGTTGCTGGAATTTTCCTTTTTTTATCAATTCGAACATAAAGCATATCGGAAGAATCAAATCCAAATTCTAACCAGGATCCACGATTAGGTATAATTTTAAATTTATACAATGATTTGCTATCTCCGCTGTTTTTTTCTTCATCAAAATAAATACCGGGAGATCTTATTAATTGATTTACTATCACCCTTTCTGCTCCGTTAATAACGAAACCTCCGTTTTCGGTCATAAGTGGTAACTCACCCATAAAAACATCTTGCTCTTTAATTTCACCTGTCTTCTTACTAATTAAATTTATCTTAACTTCTAAGGGAGCAGAATAAGTTCCGCCTTTTTCCCAACATCCGTAAGCAGAATCTTTACATTCCCCCAGTGAATAACTAATAAAATCTAAAATTAAATTACCGGTAAAGTCTTGAATGGGAAAAACATTTATAAAAACTTCTTGTAACCCTTGGTTCTTTCTTTTATCGGCTGGGACGAACCTTTGTAAAAAAGCTTCAAAAGATTTTTTTTGTATATCCAATAAATTGGGGATAGGACATAATTCAGGTATTTTGGAATAATTTTTTTCTTGTTTATATTTATTGTACACCGCAAAACACCAACCTTTATATAATGATTAAAATATTAAATTAGCCTTTAGTATATAGTATATAATGAAAAATGAAAAATGAAAAATGTAAAGCCATAGCTCAAAGTTTATAATTTAAATATATTGTTTTATCTATTGAGCTTCATCTTTCTTATCTCGTATATAAGATAGAAGCCAGGAGTAAGAATCCGGTATTCAGAATTATTAAAAATTATGTAAATATATTCTTTGTTAATTTATTTCATATACATTCTGATTTCTGACTACTGGCTCCTGAATTCTTAAATAATATTTATGCTTTTTCGCTTATTGGTTTCCGTTTTTAGTTGATTAATTTACCCTACACGCTAAACGCTGTATACTCTGCGCTATATATTTCCGCAAATTATAAGTATATCATTTAGTAATAAAAAATGCAAGAAGATACTCTTTAAAAATATTTAAAGAGTATCTTCGATATTGCCGAAAACTATCTTCTATTTTATTTCTACAACTGCTCCAACCGCTTCTAATTTTTCTTTTATTCCTTCGGCCTCTTTTTTGTCTACATGTTCTTTTACTGTGTTCGGCGCACCATCCACTAAGTCTTTAGATTCTTTTAAACCTAAAGCAGTGATGGTTCTTATTTCTTTTATCACTTTAATCTTATTTGGTCCTATTTCTTTTAACACTACTTCAAAATCGGTCTTTTCTTCTTTGACCTCGTCTGATGCAGCTGCACCGCCAGCATTACCAGGTATGGAAACCGGCATAGCAGCAGTTACTCCGAATTTTTCCTCTAAAGCTTTAACTAAATCAGCTAATTCTAATACGGTCATCTTTTCTACCTTTTCTAATATTTCCACTGATGCACTCATTTCAGGTTTAGATTGCTTTTCCTCATTAACTTTTTTAGCTTTTTTAGTATCTACTTCTTTTTTTTCAGAAACTTCTTTTTTTTCTACCATTTATTTCACCTCCTC
>JBAUBA010000345.1:0-3281 GCA_049676265.1 Atribacterota bacterium | reverse complement strand
AGAAGTAACCTTTGATGATATACAGCAAATTTGTGATATTTATAACCACTATATACAAAATACTATCATCACTTTTGAAGAGAGTCCTGTTTCCTATAAAGAAATGAAAAAACGTATAGTCGAAATTACTTCGTCTCTACCATTTTTTGTTTATACAGAAAATGAAGAAATCATTGGCTATACCTATGCAAGCAAATGGAAAGGTAGATGCGCCTATCGTTTTTCCGTTGAGGCAACAGTCTACTTAAAGGTCGGCAAACTGGGTAAAGGAATTGGTACTAAACTATACACAGCACTATTAAATGATCTTAGGAAAAGAAACATTCATGCAGTGATAGGTGGTATAGCATTGCCTAATAAAGAAAGCCAACATTTGCATGAAAAATTTGGTTTCAAAAAAGTCGCTCATTTTACAGAAGTTGGATACAAGTTTAATCAATGGATAGATGTTGGTTATTGGGAATTACTGTTAAAATAAACTCTTTAGCCATTGCAACTATATCTAAATTTATGGTCTTTGTTATTATTCAAATTTATAAAAAATCAGAAATATTTTTAAAAACATGATTGTTTATATCCAAATATTTCTTTTCTCTTGTTTAGCTATAGAAATTTTTCAATACTTTAAGGGCATTTAAAGTTATCCATTTACTCGGTTTGCCTTTTTGCTCGATATTGGTCTGGAAACGCCCGTTAAAAGTACTTTCCAATTTCCATTTACCTTGATTATCCTGTTTAAGAATTAACCGATCTATGGCTTCTTGCATCCGTTTATCATGGTAACCTAATTGAGTTAATATTCCTAAAATTTCCAGAATATCATCCTGATACATTAAAGGAAAACCTAAACGTAACCATCCAGGTTTCGATACCCGGCTCAAATCATGACTTCTTTTGTAAATATGATGCTTAAGTAGATATTCTACTCCCTCCTCAATCGTGTTTGTTACCTCCTTATTTCTTTGAGTAACAGGAATTTCTGCCAAGGCCTTTATGATTTTTACTACGCCCATATGGCAGGAATGTTTACCCCAACACATAACAAATCTATCGAAAGGCCCACCTTTTGGTCGTTCATTTATCCCATCATCGAATCTATGATAAGTGGTAATCCAATTGATACTTTTTTGCACCCTATCATCTTTAAAATAACCAAGCTTAATTAAACTGCAAACTAAATTTCCGGTTAAGCAGGGTATAACGCCACTGGGTCTACCCCCTCCTGTTTTGGCACTTACCCATATAGAAAAACCATGACTTTCACGATCTTGAGAGTTTTCCATAAGGAATTCGCAAGCTTTCTTAATGCGACTATCTTTCCCATCCGCTCCGAGTTCAGCCAGGATAAGAATCTGCCATACGGTCCCTTTATATTTGGCAGTATAAAATTTTTCTGCCTCTTCCCAATATCCTTCCTCTTTCTGTCTAGCTAAGATCTTAGGTACTACTCCTTTTTGCATAATTTCGGCTTTAGCCTTTAGCACTTCCGGATCTTCTTTTGACTTTTCTAAGAGATCAACTAAAGTAAAATATCTAACCGAAGGATTGTCATCTTCTATTAACCAGTTTGTCTGGTCAGCTTTCAGCATTGATTTCCAATGATTCATTCTTTTACCCTCCATAAAAATCAAAATTATTTAGTATGAATTTTTATTATAATTTTGGGACTTTCAATAGTTTTTAGGAATAAATATTTTACGCATATGCTCTGATTTCTGCATCATATTTTTTATATAAATAAATTCATCTTCTTCTATTCCCAGGATTTTTACTATATCTGAAAGTCTCCAGCCTTCTTCCAAAGCCAATAAAATTAAATCCATCCTTTCGTAAGAAATACCTGTTACCTCTTCATCATCGGTAAGACTTGGCATAATATCCGGTGAAGGAGGGTTTTTATCATTCTTGTGGGAATATTTAGATAGCGAAAGGATCGAAATCTAAAAAGACTAAATTTCTTTCTCATATTCGTATTTTACCATTACATAATCTTTTCCCCATTGATTACTTGCGCGTTTATAGGCTTCAGGATTTCTATTTTTATTTTTTTGTAGCCACTCATATGCTTCAACTTGTTGTTCGTACTTGTATTTCACCTTGGGATAGTCATATGTCCACTCTTTTATTACCTGTAACATAATTTCCGGATAGGCTTTTTGTTGACTAATCCAATTATATGCTTCGACTTGCTGTTTGTATTCATATTTAACCATCGCATAATCATTGCCCCACTTTTTGCGAACCCTTGCCATTATGTTAGTATAATTAGTTTGTTTAGCAATCCAGTCATATGCTTCGGTCTGTAGTTTCACTTCATCATTTACCATTTCAGAATTGTTACCCCACCAAGTTAAGGCATTTGCTTTAAAAATTTCTATCATTTTTTGCCTTTCAACATTCGTTTTTGCTGCTGGTATTAACTCTGTTGTTAATGGAAGTACTGCTTTAGTTTGAGGTTCTAAATCTATTGATTCGGTTTTTAACTGTGATTGAGATTCATTAGAAAAAATATCAGGTTCAAATGATTTTTGCCTTAATCCAGCAGCTTCAAGAATCCAAATTGCATATCCGAGTTTTTCATATTCAGAAACCAGATCTTCTTTGTTGGTCATACAAATGTTCTTTCCTTCTTGATCTTTGACAATATAAAATGTGGCAAAAGAACAATGCAAGAAAATGACATTTAGGAAAAAAACTAAACAGATAATAAATAATAGAAATTTAAGATTTTTCATAAATTTAAACTCCTTTTATCTTTGAAAATATTTTCTAATTAAAGGATCTCTTTGACTCTACCAACAATACCACCATCTAGCATCACCTTGATACCATGCGGATGATTAGGTGATTTCGTAAGAATCCTTTGAACAATGCCATCCGTCAATTTCCCTGAGCGCTGATCTTGTTTTTGTACAACTCTTACTTTGCTACCTGGCTTTATGTTTTCACGCTTTATTTCTACCACAATTTTAACCTCTTCTTTGGCAATCTTTTATCCTCAATGAATTTAGCCCTTAAAGGATTACTCTCTGCCCTGTATATTTTATTATTGGTCATATCAAAGACTGAAGACCAAATAGTTTCAAAATTTAATGCTTTGTCATATTGACACATCAATCCGTATTTTCCACTGAGTATATTTATAGCATACTCAACACCATCGCTGTAGTCAATATTCTTTAAAGCGTTCAATGTTGTTTGATATCTGTCTCTAAGAATGTCAAGGGGACGGCAGACCGTGTGACAATCAAATAGGTCACTTGTAAAGATAAAGATGCGAC
>JBAUBA010000344.1:0-2286 GCA_049676265.1 Atribacterota bacterium | reverse complement strand
ATGACAGCTTGCAGCTATAGTAATAGCGATATGGTAAAATTATTATTAACTTATAATCCAAATATAAATTACCAGGATGAATACGGTAATAATGCTCTAAATCTTGCTATTGATAACATGGAGCATTATAAAGAAATGATTCCACTCTTACTGGAAGCCGGGGCAGACCCTAATTCTAAAGCAGGTGCGGGTAGGATCGCACAGAAAAATTCCACTGTCTTAAGTAAAATGACCAGTCTGACTTTAAACAATAAAAGTGAAGAAGAAGAATATCAGATTGTAGAAATGTTTCTCTCTTACGGCGCAGATCCCAATATTGCCCACAAGACAGCAGGAAGTATTCCTTTAATGGCGGCCGCCTATAAAGGAGATGTGCGGTTAGTGAAATTATTTTTAGAGTATGGAGTTGATCCTAATCTAAAAGACAAACAGGGCAGGACTGCCCTGGATATGGCAATAAAGAAACAGCAACAGGGAGTCATTGATTTATTACAGTAAAGCAAAAATCTGTCAGCGAAATCTATTAGAAGATAATCATTTAGAAGTTGATAATCAAACGAGCGGATTTTTAAATAAAAAGAGGTGAAAATTTATGAAAAAGATACTCTCTTTGATTTTAATTTTTATAGTGTTAGCTTTCTATTTAGCCCCGGTTTCTTTAGCTGATGGTGGCTTCTTTTTTCCTTTATATAGAGATATGTATGAGCCAAATCAATTAGCCATGATTGTATTTGATGATATGGTGGAGAAGATAATTTTTCAGATAGATTATGAGGGTGATGCAGAGGATTTCGCCTGGGTTGTTCCGGTACCCGGTTATCCTGAATTGTTCTCTGTTGAAGATGATATATTTTATGAATTACATAAATTAACCCAACCTCCACCTCCTTCGAGTTTTGGTTGTGGATGGGGAGCAAGCAGCCTTTTCCCTGGTTCGGAAGATGAGGGAGTACATATTTGGGAAGAGAACCAGGTAGGGATTTATCATACCACCACTTTGTCTGCCACTGACCCGAATAGTTTGGTAGAATGGTTAAATGATAATGGTTATGCCTTCCCTGCAGAAGGTCAAGAGATACTGGATTATTATGTACAACGAAGTTGGTTTTTTGTAGCTATGAAAATTCAACATGAAGAAACAATAAAGATTTCTGAGAATTATACCGGTGCTATTCAACCCATAGGAATCATGTTCTTTTCCGATGAAATGATTTATCCTTTAAAAATTAGCACTTTAAGTGCGCCATCTTGGGGGACGGAAGTATTAATCTATGCTTTTTCCGATGAAAGAGTCACTTTCCCCGAAGCCACAGAAGAATATAATTCTATAATAACGCCTGACCAGTTGAAAGAATATCCCATTTTGCAGGGTCTAATAGATGAAAGCTTTGTTTTAACCAAACTGAGAGAAAATTTTAGTGCTGAAGAAATGGACGAGGATTTAATATTGATTCCAGTTCCTAAATATGTAGCTTTAGGAAATATCATAGATTTTAATTCTCCGGCAGGACAGTTCGTTCTGATTGTAGGAATTTTTATCTTCTTAATAAAGATAAGAATAGCGAAGCATTAAAAGTGGTGGCTAAAGATATCAAAGGGAAAGATATAGATTACTCGTCAATTGGTGAAGAAAATCTATGTAATAATAGGTGTAATAATAGGGACAGACACCCATATTTCTACCAGGAAAAGGAAAGTTATTTGACTAGGGGAAATAGGGTCAAATTTTTTCTCTTGACAGTTAATTAAATTATTTGCAAGAGCTCCAGTTAAATAAAACTTCGAAACAATAATAGACACCTTTTTGCTTTTAATGTATAATACACGTAACACACCCGCTACGCCTCTTAACAATGCGCACCCTGGCGGGTTTTTTCTTTTTTTGATGTTATCCAATATTTGTTTATTATCTTTCTGCACCAATTTTTTGTGTGTTCTTGGATTCAAGGGTATGCTTTCCGGGCTGCCACACCAGGGGCAGTAGAAGTTACAGCCTTTAAAATAGACAATGCTTCTCCATCCCGGGCCCTCTTTCGAGGCACCATGTTTTATATTTATGATAATACCTTTAGCATCCTCTTTATATTTATATCTATTCATCAAAGTTCCTTTTTAGTTTAATTGAGTAAATTTTAGTATATTCTTTCTTTTTTTACAAAATTTTTTTATATGCCCTTTCCAATATTTTAAAAAATATTAGTATTTTACTTATAATAAAAGAGGATTTTTTAATATTTTGTAGAATATAATCTACAAGTTAAACATTTAGCCTTTAAGATTTTAAGA
>JBAUBA010000343.1:0-4342 GCA_049676265.1 Atribacterota bacterium | reverse complement strand
TCGCCGTTCATCATTTCCAGATAATATTTTCATTTTTTATCCCCCTTACCTAATAATAATTATATCTTAATTAATTTATAATTCTACAAAATATTTAAAAATCCTCTTTTTATAAAAATAAATATTTTTTCAAAACATCCTTGACAAAGAAATATTTAGGTGTATTATATGTATAGTACACTAATACATTTAAAGTGTGCTCGTTTCGAGTAGTGTTTACACTTTGATTTAAAATAAACCAAAAAGGAGAAATAGCCATGAGTAATAAATTTAAAGTTATTGGTCTCATTGTAACCGTATTTTTACTGTTTTCTTTTTTATTTAATTTTGTCTATGGCAATCCTTTGTTAGAGGTAATTCCAGAAAATATTATTGGGGTTTTGGAGTTAAAAGATGCAGAATTAATTGAAAGTCTGTCTGAATTAGATTTAGCAGGTTTTTCACTTAAAGGGAAAGAAGGCAGCGAATTACAAAATTACAGAATGACCAGAGAAGAGATAAAAGAAGAATTGGGATTTGATGTCTTGGACCCGTTATTTTTAGAGAACATCTTTTCCGGTGGCGCAATTCTCTCTTGTTTGGGTGTTTCTGTAGGAGGAGCCCCTGAAGTATTACTTGCTCTATCTCCTTCTGATAGTCGTGCTTTTACTAAATTTATGGGAGCTATTGAGGCAAAAAATGATTTAGAAGAAGAGATATCGACCTATAAAGGTATTGACATAGTAAGTATCATGCTCCCTGAAGATGCAGACTTAGAACCCATAAGGTCTATTTCTTACGCCTTTTTAGGGGATACCTTGGTGATTGGAGGGAATTTGTCACCGGTTAAAAAAGCTATAGAAGTATTTCGGGGAGAGCGTAATTCCCTTCTTGAAAATTCAGAATACATAGAACAGAAAATAAAAACCGAAGAGAAAGTAGAGCCTTCAAGTTTCTTTTTCTGTTTATTTGGTCAAGAGCTCTACTACCTGTTAGACGAATTAGTCGAAGTGGTTGAAGAAGAAGAGTTAGCTAAAAATTTACGGGATTCCCGGGATTCTTTAGAGGGTATGGGTACTGTAAGTGGCGTGGGAGGCTACCAGGAAAAGCAGTTTAAAATCTATACGATTGCTCAAATAACGGAAAAATATATAGATATATTTAAAGAAGTAGATATAACTAATTTACAATCACTCTCTATGTTTCCCAAAAATACATTCTTCTATCTTGGTGGTGTATTACCTTTTACCTGGGAAGAGATAAAGGAAGGTTATATCAGTGAGGATCTTCAACTTAATTTAGAAAAAAATATCAAACAAGTTCAGGAAAAAAGTGGGATTGACATCGAAAAAACTATTTATTCCTGGCCGGCAAAAGAATTTAGTTTAGGGCTTTTTGATACTTCCGCAATGTTCCCCAAAGCGGGGTTAGTAGCCGGATATTCTTCAGAAGAAAAACTTATTCAGAACCTTTATCCCGTATTAGAAAGCTTTGCTCCTATGATGGGTGGGACATTAATAGACAATCAATACGAGGGAATAAATTACAAAAGTCTGCCCAACCCAATGTTCCCCCTGGGATATGGAATTGTAGGGGATAGATTTGTCTTGTCCAGCGGTATAGCGAACATTATAGATGCTCAAAAAGGAGATATGGCCACTTTAGATAAGCTGGAAGCGATAAAATATATGCTTTCTTTCCCCAAGGTTTTTTCTCTATTGTATATAGATATGAACTCTGTTAGTGAAATTGCAGGGAGGTTTATGCAAATGGCAGTACCAGAGATACCGGAAGGAACAGAAGAGACTGAAGGAGCAAAGAGAAAAGAATCTTTAGATGCTGTATTGGAAGGTTTAAATAGCCTTGAAAATATTTTATTCTGGGCAGGAATTGAAGAAGATTATTCTTATTCCTGGTTAGAGATTAATTATAAATAAAAAATATATTTGAATTAATTGCTCGAGTATATTATTAAAAGGAAAAATTTAATGATGGAGTTTAACAACAGTATTCCAATCTATCTACAAATAATCGATAGTATCAAGCAGGACATTGTTGTAGGTAAATTAAAAGCAGGCCAAAAAATGCCTTCGGTAAGGGAATTGGCAGGAACATTAAAAGTCAACCCTAATACTATGCAAAGAGCGTATCAAGAACTGGACAGAGAAAAAATTACCTTTACCAAAAGAGGAATGGGAACTTACTTGACTGAAGAAGAAAAAACTATAAGTTCGTTAAAGGAAGAAATCTCCCAAAAAATAATTCTTGATTTTGTAGAAGGTATGAATAAATTAGGTTTTTCCAATAAGGAAATGATTAATACTCTCAAGGGGTACTTATAAAAGGAGGAGGAAATATAGAACAGATTAGACTTGCCTTGACTAAAGCTTTACTGGAAAACAAGATAAACATTTAAAAAAATTAGTATGGAGGATGTATCGGTATTACATCCTCCTATTTCTTTTTCTTTAGTTTAACCGCGGTGCCGTATACAAACATCTCTGCTGCCGCTTGCATAATAGATGAAGTAGTAAAACGAATACATGCTATCCCATCTGCGCCCATCATTTTTGCTGCAAAAATCATCCGGTCGATAGACTGCTCCCGGGATTCTGCCAGTAATTTGGTATATTCCTCAATCTCGCCACCAACTATATTACGAAAACTAGCTAATATATCTTTCCCGACATGTCGTGCCCGAACAGTATTGCCTCGAACAATTCCTAAAGTTTCCGCAATTTCGTATTCGGAAAAATTATCCTGAGTAGTCAATAACATTTTTTATTTTCCTCCTTATTTCTTGACATCCCTTGAATATTTATCATCCTTTTTGCTGGCTAATCTATCGGTAAAAGCTTTAATAAATAAGAGCCCCAAACCAACTATAGTTACCAGGCCGATTACACCCAGCCAAATATTCTCAAACATACCGACTATCCAGGCGATAACCCAGGCTATAGTAACTATCATTAAAATAATATATCCCGTCTTTTCCATTTTCCTTTAACTCCTTTCTATCTTTATCTTGCGATAGCTACAATTTTATTATTCGCATTTTTACTTCAATATCAAAGGTGTCGTCGTTAAAATATTTTATCTTTGCTCTACAAATTTTTTAATATTTACCTATCGCCTATCAATTATAAGATAAACGAATTTTTTCATCCGCCAATGTCGGTTTAATAATTTCTTCCCATTTTGGAGAATTCCATGTCCCCAACTTCTTATGCATATCATAGTATTTCTGAGGAATTGGATGCGTCCCAATCACTACTTTTACTCCATATCTTTCCTTGATGAAATCACAAAAATAGGTTATGCGGGGACAGGGAGGATATCCGACAACCAATCCGGTAGCCAGATGAATCACTTGAGCTCCGTTTTTAATCATTTCCTCGGGAGCATATTCAATGTTTCCCCCAGGGCAGCCGTCACAAGTAGTATATCCAACCAATTCCAGTTCATCATCCTTATCGTAAATGCTAAACGCTCCTTCCCGGTTACGGAGAGCTCTAAGGCATTTACCTCCGGCACAGGTATGGTAACGGTCACAGATAATAATTCCAATTTTAATTTTATCTTTCACTACTATTTCCTCCTATTAGATTAAATTTTTTAAATTACCGCCACCCAGAGCAGCGGTTTTAAAGAAAACAATTATTTCTGCCTGTCCTACAGTTTTGATTGATACAGAGAACCTTCCCCGGTATCAATTATAATGTTTCTACTTTTAGTAAATTAGTGGTGCCGGGGACTTTAAAAGGAATTCCCGCAGTAATTACAATCTTATCTCCTGGGTTGGCTAACCCGGTTTTTAAAGCAATCTTCTTTGATTTTTCAATCATATCATCGGTATTTTCCAATTCATCAGATTTAAAAGGATAAACTCCCCAACTAAGAGCAAGTTTTCTAACTGTGGAATCGTGGGTACTGGCTGCGATAATAGGAACAGAGGGACGATATCGGGATACCATACGGGCCGTACTCCCGGAAAGAGTAAAGGTGACGATGGCCCTAACTTTTAAATCCATGGCTACCTGACAGGTGGCGTGACTTATCGCATCCGGATTGGTGGGTTTAACCGAAAGCGACCTCTCACTCAATATTTTTTTATAATCTATGGCCTTTTCTACTCTTAGGGCTATCCTATTCATTGTTTCCACTGCCTCTACGGGATAATTGCCTATTGCAGTCTCCTCAGACAACATAATAGCATCAGTCCCATCCAGAATGGCATTGGCTACATCGGTAACCTCTGCACGTGTAGGGCGAGGACTGCTCACCATCGACATTAACATCTGGGTTGCGGTAATTACCGGCTTCCCCACAAAATTACATCTTTTTATAATATCCTTCTGAACCA
>JBAUBA010000342.1:0-1936 GCA_049676265.1 Atribacterota bacterium | reverse complement strand
TTACGACCCCCATTTTTGGCTTATTTTTGCCTCCCCGAAATCCTAAAATCCTTATAAATAGCCACTTTCAGATTTTGAGGTGATGGAATTTTAGTTAAAAAAGTGCCATTTTTGAGGGGTAAAGTATCAGTTAAGGCAAAATTTACTCGTACAAGCAATCCTCGCATTATTCTCTTGAAACCCTTATTATACAAGGTTTTCAAGAAGGTATTTTATCACGGATTTTACACATTTTCCCCATTTATAGCTAAATATTGTTAGTTTTAATCCCTTTGTCATTATGGCAGATTCTCCGCACTTGTACCTTGCATCTTGCAACTTTTTTCTCTAAAAAGAAGGATTTTTTAAATCTTTTGTCGTATTAATAATGGGAGTAAAGGGATCAAGGCTTGTAGTTTAACAAAGTTAGTAAATGTAACTCTTTCCTTAACAAAATGGAAACACATCACAGTTTCTCAGATTTTAATTAATCAGATAATTAGAAATGAGCAGCTTACAGCAAGAAAATGTGAGTATTACTAACAATACCACGCTACTTTGTTAGCCATGACTGGAAAGGGAGAATACTAATGATGGATAAAAATAAAACTATGGAACTTAGAATCTTAAAGACGATTCTAGGAGCGTATATAATTTTAGCTATTGTTATTGCAGGATTAAATTACGGTTATGCCAGCCAGGCCACTCCTTCGGTAGCAGCATTTATCTCACGGTTTTGGCATTTTTATGAAAACTGGATAAAAACACTATTTATTATTATAGGAAGTTTACTAACGCTGAGAATCATCGGAACTTCTCAGCGATCAACCATGAGAAAGAGGAATCTTATAGGGTTCATTGTATCGGCTTTAGTCGTCCATATTGCAGCACCGATTTTCCTTCATAACCAAGAAGTATACTTTTTTACCATGCCTCTGCCATGGACGACCACGCCTTTACAGCTTTTATATCCGGATTCTTCTATCTATCTCAGCCGATATCCAGTATGGGGTGTTGCAGGTATATCAGCTGCTCTTATATTTTATGTCTGTGTCAGTGTTATTATCGTAGGAGGCACATTGCTGTTTGGCAGGCAATGGCAATGCTCAACGCTCTGTTTGTTTAACGGATTTGCTTCTGAAGTATTTGCTCCAATATTTCCTTTGATTGGGAAAGTCAAGAAAATGAAGAAAGGTGTGCTTAATGCTTTCTCGGTATTTAAGTGGATTTTCCTTTCATTATCGCTATTTTTTACTATTTGGTGGATTCTCTATTTATCTGGGGTAGGGGTTTCCGGTAACTTTCAGATTATCAGTCAAATTGAAAACTATAAATACCTCAGCGCAGAATTATTAATGATGATGTTTTTCTGGGTAGCTTTTATTGGTAGGGGTTATTGCTATTATTGTCCGTTAGGTACCGTTTTATCACTATTGTCGAAATTAGCCGGGCAAAAAATTATTACGGATAAATCAGAATGTATTCAGTGTAATCGATGCAATATTGCTTGCCCTATGACAATTGATATTAAGACCAAGGCTCAAATCGGCCAAGTAGTTACCGATTCGCGTTGCGTTGGCTGTGGTCATTGCGTAGATAGCTGCCCTACAGAAACACTGGGCTATTCAACAAAGTTTTTAGATTGGGTTCATAATAAATTAGGTTAGGAGATGATGAAAAGTATGTTTACAAAAAGAATGAAGATATGTATTGCTTCAGGAGCTATTTTGGGTGTGTTTTGTATTGTTGGAGCCTTTGTAAGGTCAGGTTTTCAGAGCGAAGCTTACTTTTTATTTGCTTTATGGTACAATCGATTGATTATGGGTTTGGTGATTGGGTTAGCTGGTGGAAACCTGGGATGGCCAAAAGTAATTGGCCGAGGTGCACTTTTTGGTTTAATCATTTCTTTTGCTTTTTATAGTTCTACAGGCTTTAATGATGTTGTGAGTTTTTTGGC
>JBAUBA010000341.1:0-4510 GCA_049676265.1 Atribacterota bacterium | reverse complement strand
GCCATCTGCATTAATCTTTATTTACGAGGCTGTATGGGTGGTTGGCTAGTCCTTACCAATACTCGTACTTGTTCACCACGTGCTACCAGTGCTTCCACCAAATGGCATCCTAAAAAACTACTTCCTCCGGTTACTAAGCTCTCAGTCATAAATTCCTCCTCTAAATTATCATTCGAAAGAATATAGGAACCCTATTATTTCTGCGGCACTTGATAAATTTACCTTGATATAATGGAAAAAGCAATACAGTCCTCTATTCGGTGCCATGAAATACCCTGCCCAAACTAGCCGGTGCCGCCATTCTTCTCACACCGCCCCAGATTAAAAGAACGAGAAGTGTAAAAACATAGAGAAACATTTCCAAAATAAAGGGTGATATCCCCGAGCCCCGCGCCTGGAGCTGAAGCTGAAGCGCTTCTGCAGCACCAAATAAAAGTGCACCAACAATCGCACGGAGGGGATGCCATTTCGAGAATATTACCAGTGCAATGGCAATAAAACCCCTTCCGGAGGTCATTAACTCTGACCAGGTAAGTGTAAGTGCAATCGAAAGATGAGCGTCCCCTATACCGCCCAATAAACCCCCTATGAATAGGGCTTGATATTGTATAAAAGAGGGATTCCGTCCGGCGGCAAATGTGGCTGTTGGATTCTCGCCAACAGCTCTCAAGCTCAATCCCCAGCGGGTATAAAAAAGCAGGAACCATACTAAAAATGCAACCGGTATAACCATATACACTAAAATATCGTAGTTAAAGAGGGTACTACCCGCTACCCATGGAAGCTCAGTCAGTACAGGGACAGGAATTTTTTGCAATCCTGTAATCATGGCTCCTACATAGTGCCTGCCTATTAATGCACTAACTCCGAATGCCAGGAACATCATGGTAAGACCGCTGGCAAGCTGATTTGCCCGACGGGTTATTACGAGATAACCAAACAATAAGTTAAATACACCGCTGGCAAGTGCAGCAACTAATAGTCCAAGGCTCGCACTGCCTGTCGCTGCTGTTACTGCAAAGCCAGTTGAAGCGCCAATCAGCAGAATACCTTCCAGGCCAAGGTTGACGATTCCAGAGCGCTCTACAATAACCTCGCCTAAAGTAGCATAGAGTAAGCTTGTGCCAGTGAGAAGAGAGCTGGAAAAAACTCCCCTTAAAAAAATAAATATCATTTTTTCTTTCCTTTCAATACCGGTTTAGCCAGGACCACAAACAATATTAATGAAAAGAGAATGTTAATAACCGCATAGGGAACCCCCTGGGTGATCTGAAGGGTATCTCCCACTGAAGTTATTACGGCAAAGACAAAAGCCATTAATAGAATCCCGATGGGACTTCCTCCCGTGATCCAACTGAGAAGAAAACCTTTATATCCATACCCCTGGGAGAGACCGATTCTCAAGCGGCCATGTATTGGCGTCACCTCTGCCATGCCTGCCAGCCCGGCTATTCCACCACCAATACAGAGAACGAGGAGAATATACCATTGCAGGCGAATGCCCATCCGTTCCGCAGCTTCCGGGTTACCTCCAATTGCGCGAATTTCAAGACCCCATTTCGTATATTTCATAAAAAACCAGAATAATATAAGAGCCACAATGGCAAAAATAAAACCCAAATGGATCCTGGTTCCGGGGATTACGGGTAAACGGGCAGCATCGACAAAGGCCGGGGTTTGTGGGTATGCCGCGCTTTCGGCAGATCTCCAGAGACCAAAAACTGATAGGCTTATAATAAGTGGAGCAATAAAATTCAGCAACAAAGTAGAAATTGTTTCATTCACCAGTTTAAATCAGCAGAATCGGGAGTATTATTCTCTGCACTTTGCGGAGGTGCAGAAAGAATTGACTGGAATGAAGGTAGAGCTGGGGAAAAATTAAATAGAGATAAAATAATAATACAAAAATAGGGTAAGTTATATAGTAAATCAACTTTTTAACTTGCCCTGTTTTTGTATCAAACTCTCCAGAGTTTTGTCCGGTAACAGTTCTTTTTTCTGAAAGTTTGGATACTTTTGGTATCTTGCCTCTTCGGCTCTTTTTCTTTTTTAGATAAAAGAAGCGGTTCGCTTATTTGTAAAATGCTGGTAACATTTTTATATCAAAAACTGACCATCTTTATAAACCAGCTCGCCATCTGCGTAAATTTCTCCGCCCTTTTTCATATCACAAAGCATATCCCAGTGAATGGCTGACTGATTCTTCCCTAAAGATTCAGTTATAGACCTTCCGATTGCCAGATGGACTGTTCCACCAATCTTTTCATCAAATAACATATGTTTAGTGAATTTTTGTATATTATAATTTGTACCTGCCGCTATCTCCCCTACATATCTTGCTCCCTTATCTGTCTTAAGGAGCTGTTCCAATAGTTCTTCTCCTTTGGCAGCTACCGCTTTTATTACCCTTCCTTTTTCAAAGGTCAATTGAATATCTTCGATTTCTCTTCCCCCGTATATACCCGGGAAACTAAATCTAATATGGCCTTCTACACTGTCTTCTATCGGTCCGGTAAAGACTTCGCCATCGGGAAAATTCGCTTTACCGCAGCAATTTATCCATTTTCTGCCTTCAATAGACATCTTTAAATCAGTATCTTTAGAAACTATTCTAAGTCGTTTTTTACCATTTAAAATATTACAGATGCCTTCTTGTTTCTTTTCTAATTTTTTCCATTCTGCTATCGGGTCTTTTTTATCTATATAACCTGCCCCGTAGACAAAATCTTCGTATTCGGAAATTGACATGTTCGCTTCCTGGGCATTTGCCTGATTGGGGAACATAGTACAACACCATTTTAGTTCTTTTTTTGCAGATCTTTCAAAAAATATCCTGGCAATTTCGCTAAAACCTTGAGCTGATAATTTTAGTTTTTCAGGATTTACATTGCTTAACATTCTGGTATTGGAACCGCCAAAAAAGGATAAAGAGGCATCTATTGTTTTAAAGACCTTTTTTATACCGACAGGTACATATTTTATCTGTTCCTCACTGCCACCTTTTAATAATATCTCTTTCAATTCCTCACTGTTTATCATCACCTGAGGAAGGGCTCCCAACTCAACCGCCAGGCGGTAGCTTTCTTTAATTAAAGGCAGGGTAACTACATCACCATCAATTAATAATTTTTCTCCCTTTTTAATATCAAGCGAATACTTCAAGAGCACCTCTGCATATTTTTTTATTCTATTATCCATCCTTTACCTCCTTAATTAATATCTCAAAAAAAGGCAGGCTATAGAGAAAGTTGTCTTCCTTAGCCTGCCTTTTTTTATTCTTAAACCCTATTTTAAAAAATGTAATGTGTTCTTATCTATTATTACCGGTTTTCTTTTTTTTGGCTTTAACTATCAATGATTTTTTATTCCCGGATTTTTTTTGAAAGACATTTAAAATAATTTCGGCTTCTTTAAAAGGTACGGTTATGAAGGAAAAGTCGCTGTACACTCCCACCTGGTCGATAAGAGAACTCTTAACCCCTGTATTTTTGGTAATAAACTTTACCAGTTTGCTAGGGCTTATCTCATCTTTCTTGCCTAATGCCACAAATAGCCTTGTTCTACCTTCCATCTCTATTTTTCTGTTTGCACCTGACAAATCCTTTATTTCGTTATACAGGCCAGGGTTAAGTGTATCATCAAAACTGTAATTAAGTAATTTAGCAAGCATCTGAGTCGGATTATTATTATCCAGAAGTTTTTTAGCCCAATTGTAATATGTATTGCCTATGTCTTCGCTATTGATAGCAGCTATGTCTTCATCTATCTTTTTTTTCTTTGCGTCAATGATATCCTTAACATTTGGTACTTTTGACTTTTTTATATCGGTTTTTGCTATGCGCTGAATGAACATCAGCTTATTATATTCGCTCGGCGTGATAAAGGTTATAGCCGTTCCCTGTTTACCTGCTCTTCCTGTACGACCGATCCTGTTCACATATGCTTCGGGATCATGTGGAAGGGCATAATTAATGACATGAGTCAAATTGCTAACATCTATACCACGTGCAGCCACATCAGTTGCCACCAGTACATTAATCTTCTTTTTCCTGAATTTATCCAGGGTACTTTCTCTTTGGCTCTGCGAAATATCACCGTGAATGGCATCAGCATCATATCCTCTGTCAATCAGATGGCTGACAACACTATCAACATCATTCTTTGTCCTGCAGAAAACCAGCCCGTAAAAATCTTCTGTAATATCAATGATTCTGCACAATGCCTCAAATTTGTCAGAAACTTTCACTTCATAATATATCTGCTCTGTAAGAACGGTGGTAAGCTGTTGTTTCTTGACAGTAATAAATTCATAATCCGCCATGTATTTACTCGCGAGTGCCTTAATTCTTAACGGCATGGTTGCCGAAAACAGAAGGGTCCTTTTCTGGGGATTGGTAT
Organism: Atribacterota bacterium; assembly: GCA_049676265.1. GTDB lineage: Bacteria > Atribacterota > Phoenicimicrobiia > Phoenicimicrobiales > Phoenicimicrobiaceae > Sediminicultor. The sequence goes on along the minus strand of JBAUBA010000341.1, from coordinate 112 downwards.
GTTTCATTATCTCTTCCATATCCTCAATAAACCCCATATTAAGCATTTCATCAGCCTCATCAAGGATAAGGTATTTGATATCCTTGAGATTGAGTGTCTTTCTTTTGATGTG
>JBAUBA010000340.1:0-3652 GCA_049676265.1 Atribacterota bacterium | reverse complement strand
GCCATAATATCACTCTTATTCTCAATGCCAAAGGTATATAACTTCTTATCTTTAACAATTTTCGACATCTTAAAGAAATAAGGGTCATCTCTGTTTAGAATGGTAATGCCCTCTTTATCCAATGATTGCAATAATTCCGTTTTAGCCTTAAAAATATTATTCTTTGAACCTAATAATCCGATATGAGCTTCTCCGACATTAGTAATCACTGCTAAATCGGGAGGAATAAAATTGGTAAGAATTTTTATTTCACCCAAACCTCTCATCCCCATCTCTGCCACCAATAGCTTGTGTGATTTATCAAGCTGCAGCAGGGTAAGGGGAATTCCAATTTCATTATTATAATTTCCAGAGGTTTTTAAAAGAGGAAATTCTTGAGATAAGATATGAGCAATAATTTCTTTGGTAGTGGTCTTTCCGTTACTGCCGGTTACACAGATATTAAAAGTTTTAAACTTATCCTTATAGTGTTTGGACCAATCCTGCAAGGCAGAAAGAGTATCTTTTACTTCTATGATAATTTTATTTTTTTTTATTTGCTCATTCTGTAATAAAGTGCTCGCACCTTTACAGACTACTGCCCCAACTGCACCTTTTCTAAAAGCTTTAATAATAAAATCATGTCCATCGAAATTTGGTCCGATTATAGCAAAAAATAGATCACCGGGAATTAAAGTTCGGCTATCTATGGAAATCCTTTTTATTAAGCAATTCTGGTCTCCCTGAATTATCTTTCCCGAGACAGCTTCTATCAATTCCCTGATTTTACAGTTTTCCAATCCTCTATCTCCCTGTTAAAATATTTTTCACCACTTCTTCATCATTATGATGGATAGCTCTGTTATGGTAAATCTGTTCGTTTTCAGGCCCTTTTCCAGCTATCAACACTATATCTCCTTCTTTGGCTTTTTCCAAAGCATGTTTAATAGCTTTTACCCGATCAGTAATTATAATATAATCTTTATCTGTTTTTTTAACCCCTCTCTCAATTTCCTGGGCAATTTTCAAAGGGTCTTCACTTTTAGGATTATCCGCAGTTATTACTACATAATCACTATATGTTCCTATAACTTCCCCCATGGTAGCCCTTACCTTATTATATTTCTCTCCACCATGTCCAAATACAGTTATTATTTTATGTGAGGTAAAATTACGTAAATTCCCTAATATATTCCCTAATCCATGATAATTGTGGGCAAAATCTACAATAATAGTATAATTCTGGCCATATTCAAGCAGCCTATATCTTCCCGGAGCTCCATAAAATTTGCTAAAGGCTTGAGAAATCATATTAAGGGGGATGTCCTGAGTAATAGCTGTTGCTATAGCTGCCAAAGCATTATATATATTGTATTTTCCGCTAATATTTAATAATATCTCAGTATTCCCAAGGGGGGTTTTCACCGTAAATGAAGAACTTTTAAGGTCTATTTTTATTTTCCTGGCTCTAACCTCAGCTTCTTTTTCTATTCCGTAAGTAATTAAATTAACCTCATTGCAATCAATAAAATCCTTGCTGTGCTCTTCATCGACATTGATTACCGCATATTTTTCAGAAGTCGTTTTTTTGCTTTTATTTAAATTTAAAAACAATTTTTTCTTTGCTTCTAAATAATTAGAAAAGTTTTTATGAATTTCAAAATGCTCCTTGCTGATATTAGTAAAAATAGCTGCATCAAAATCACATCCTTCTACTCGAGATAATTGCAGGGCATGTGAAGATGCTTCCATTACTACATAATCAGTTTTTTGTTTAACCATTTCTTTAAGGGTTTTCTGTAAATCTATTGATTCCATAGTAGTCATATGGGAAGAGTTAATATTATTTGCAATTATATTTTGGGCTGTTCCTAGAAGTCCTGTTTTGTATCCCGCTTCCTGTAAAATAGCTCTTAGCATATAGGTAATAGTAGTTTTACCGTTTGTTCCGGTTACGCCAATTAATTTTAATTTTCGTGAAGGAAAGCCGTAAAATTGGTTAGCTAAAATTGCCAGGGCTTTACGGCTATCATCTACCTTTAAAATGGTAATGCCCGTCCTGGGAGGAATTTCCTCTTCCACCACCAAAACAACAGCTCCTTTTTTAATGGCTTCATCGATAAAATTATGTCCATCAGAAGTAAAACCCTTTATACACACAAATAAAAAATCTCTCTTTATTTCCCGAGAGTCGTGATATATCCCTTTGATATCTAAATTTAAATCACCATTAATTTCTTTAGTATCTAAATTTGTTATTAATTCACTCAGCTTCATGAAAAATACCTCGGTATTAATTTACCAATTGACCAATTGACCAATTGAATTAGTTAGATAGTCAGTTTGTTAACTAGTTATTTGGTTCATTGGTAACGCAGTTTGTCGTAATACACTCGTTCTCTTTTATTTTCTCTCTATATATTATTATACTCGACACAAGCTTTTTTTAGTATTATTTTATAAACTTAATTTCCTTTATTTTCACTTCATTCATCAATGTATCTACTATATACTCAATACTATATACTAATTTGGCTTCTATCTCTTATCTTCTCTTGTTTTCTTAACCAACTAACCAGGTAATCATATAACCAACTAACTAATTCTATACGCATACACTATCTGCTTTTTTTCTTCACGCAATACGCGATACTTATTTCGTTGGAACCGACAAGTAAGGAAGAACCTTGGAAGCAATCTCCTGGAAAACCGGAGCAGCCACTGTCCCACCGTAATAACTCCCTTTAGGTTCATCTAATAAAACTAAAATAGATATTTTAGGGTTCTCTGCGGGAACATATCCCACAAAAAATGAACTATATTTATCTTCGGAATATTTACCGATAGAAAAATCAAATTTTTGAGCCGTCCCGGTTTTTCCTGCGGCTTGATACCCTACAAGCTTAGCCCCTGTACCAGTTCCATCATTCACCACTTGTTCCAATATTTTGCTCATAGTTAAGGAAGTATCAACCGATACAACCTGTCTTACCGGTTTTGGTTTAAATATTTTAATTATATTTTGCGCAGAATCTATTATTTCCTTCACTATCATCGGTTTCATTAAAGTCCCCCGATTAGCTATTGCCGATATAGCCATTATCAGCTGAAGGGGGGTTACAGAAATTTCTTGACCTATAGATAGGGAAGCCAAGGATATTTTTGACCAATCTTTTGTGCTTCTTACTAAGCCATTTACTTCACCGGGTAAATTTATTTCAGTTAGCGTCCCAAATCCGAACCTTCTAATAGATTTTTCAAAAACTTTTTCATCTAATCTCGTTCCGGTTTGAATTACTCCTATATTACAAGAATTCTTTACAATATCGGTAAGATTTTGAGAACCATGTTGGTGTATATCGTGAAAAATAGTCCCATTGTATTTTGTCCACCCTATACAGTTAAATTGGTCATCTAATTTTACTACTCTTTCTTCTAAAGCTGTAGATATAGTAATAACCTTAAAGGTCGAACCCGGCTCATAGGCATCAGTTACTGCCCTATTCCTCCAAAGATCACGAGGGTATTGATTAAAAAAATTGGGGTCATAGGAAGGTTTTACTGCCATTGCTAAAATTTCCCCGGTTTTGGGCTCGACTACAATAGCGATACCTGTTTTGGCTTTAGATTTTTGAAATGCTTTATCCAAAGCTTCTTCAGTAATATATTGGAT
>JBAUBA010000339.1:0-3826 GCA_049676265.1 Atribacterota bacterium | reverse complement strand
TTGATGCCCAGAAAATAGCTAAAGAAGCAGGAAGTATTATCTCGGAAAATATGGTTTTACTTGGAGCGGCAGTTGCTACTCCTGAATTTCCTATAGATAAGGATTTAATTATTCAGTCTATGAAGGAAAACTTACCACCTAAAAGTATTGAAACTAATTTAAAGGCTTTTGAAAGTGGGTTTGCTGAGGGGAAAAAAGGAGGGAAGAGTATTGGAATTTAATAGTAATCTGAAAAAAATAAAACCTTCAGGCATAAGAAAACTTTTTGATTTAGCTCAAGGAAAAAAAGATTTAGTCAGTTTTGGGATAGGGGAACCCGATTTTGTCACCCCTTCCCATATTCGGGAGGCAGCTAAAAAGGCCTTGGATGAGGGCTACACTCGTTATACTCCCAATTTAGGGTTTCCGGAGTTTAGAGAAGCCTTAGCTAATAAATTAAAACAGAAGAATAAAATATCGGTTACACCTGATGAAGTATTAGTAACTTCCGGGGGTACAGATGCCTTGTTCTTTGCTTTTTACACTCTTATTAATCCAGAAGACGAGATAATTATTCCTGATCCCGGTTTTGTGACTTACGAATCCCAAGTGTATCTTGCGGGAGGGACACCAGTACATCTTCCTCTGCGGGGAAAAAATAATTTTCATCCTGATTTAGAAGAACTGAAAAATTGTATCACCCCCAAAACCAAGGCAATCCTCCTGAATTCTCCCAGTAATCCTACCGGAGCTGCTTTTAACAAAGAAGAATTATTAGCAATTACCGGGATAGCAAAGGAAAAAGATTTATTCATAATCAGTGACGAGCTTTACGAAGATATAGTATATGATAGTAGAGAACATATCAGTATTGCTTCTTTGCCCGGGATGAAAGAAAAAACTATTAGTATATTTGGTTTTTCCAAGAGCTATGCTATGACCGGATGGAGATTGGCTTATCTTTCTGCCCCACCTAATATAGTAAAAGAAATAGCGAAACTGTTACAAAATAGTTCCGTATGTGCAAATTCTATAGCTCAGAGAGCGGGTCTGGCAGCAATCCAGGGTTCGCAGGATTGTGTTAAGGAGATGTTTACCGCTTACAATGAAAGAAGAAATGTTCTAATTAAAGGGCTAAATGAAATTAATGGATTGAGCTGTTATGCACCCGAAGGAACTTTTTACGCTTTTGTAAATATTAAAGACACAGGGATGACCTCTGAAGAACTATCTACATATCTCTTAGAAGAATGTAAAGTAGTGACTGTTCCCGGCACTGCCTTTGGTGCGCAAGGAGAAGGCTATATCCGCTTATCTTTTGCTACTTCCTTGGAAGATATTAAAGAAGGAATAAAGAGAATAAAGAAGGGAATAGAAAAAATAAAATAGTCATTAGGATATAATAAGCGTATAGGGAAGAAAGAAATAGTTGCGAGTTACAAGAAGTAGGAGCGTATTATTCTGACTCCTAACTCCTGAATTCTATTATTTTCTTTACTAAATACTAAATACTAACGACTAACGACTAATTTAAATGGAGGAAAATATGAAAGAAAATATTTTGGTAATTAATCCCGGTTCAACTTCTACCAAGATTGCTTTATTCAACTTAGAGGCTGAAGAAATTGCTAGTCAATCTGTTAATCATTCTACAGAAGAACTTTCTCAATTTCATTCTATTATAGATCAGGCTCCAGAAAGAAAAAAAATAGTGTTAAGGGTATTAAAGAAGCACAATATCGATTTAAGTTCCTTTAAAGCGGTTATAGGACGAGGGGGAATATTAAAATCGTTAGAATCGGGAACCTATACTGTAAACGATAAACTTGTAGAAGATTTAAAACATTCTCCCAGAGAACATGCCTCTAATTTGGGAGGGATTATTGCCCGTGAAATAGCTGAAGAAATTGATGTTCCTGCCTATATTGCTGACCCTGTCTCTGTTGATGAATTTACCGATATTGCCCGGATATCAGGGATAAAAGGGATAGAAAGGGAATCCCTGCTTCATACTTTAAATATCCGAGCCAATGCTTTCCGTTACGCTCAAGAGCAAGGGAAAAAACTTGAAGAACTAAATCTTATTGTAGCCCATCTAGGTGGAGGGATATCTATAGCTCCGATTGAAAAAGGAAAAATTGTGGATGTAAATAATGCCAATGATGGAGGACCTTTTTCACCCGAGCGAACCGGCTCTCTCCCTAATAAGGCTTTAATTCATCTGTGTTATTCCGGTAAATATTCAGAAAAAGAATTAATCAAGTTTATTACTCATCAGGGTGGACTTGTCTCTCATTTGGGGACCAATGATGTGAGAGAAGTAGTGAAGAAAATGGAGCAAGGAAATGATTATGCTAAACTTGTTTTTGAAGCAATGTGTTATCAAATTGCCAAAGAAATTGGAGCAATGGCTACAGTATTAAAAGGAAAAATTGAAGCAATTGTTCTTACCGGAGGCATAGCTCATAACGAAATTTTAGTAAACAAGATAAAAGATCGTACAGGTTGGATAGCTCCGATTGTAGTTTATCCGGGAGAAGAAGAGATGAAAGCATTGGCCCAGGCAGTCATAAGGGTGTTAAATGGAGTGGAGAAAGCAAAAATATACTCTTAAAATAAAATTTAATCTGTGTAATCATAAATTTAAATCAGTGTAATCTATTTTAAATCTGTGCATAGGAGGTTTATAAATGATAAAAAGCTTTAAAGAATTATTTGCTAATCTAAAAACTAAAGGAAGAGAAAAAATTGTCGTTGCCGGCGGAGAAGATATTGAAACCCTAAAAGCCCTAAAAGATTGTTACGACTATGGATTTGGAGAAGGAATTCTGGTAGGAGATAAAGAGGAGATAGAGAAATGCATCTCTATATTAGGGAAAAGCGATTTCATAAAAGAGATTATCGAAGCAAAAGATGATGAAGATAAAGCTCGAAAGGCAGTAGAAAAAGTAAAAGAAGGAGGTACACTCCTTAAAGGGAAGGTAAAGACCGCTACCCTGTTAAAAGCAGTGTTGAACAAGGAGTGGGGTTTAAGGACTGATAAAATTGTCAGTGATGTTTTTATCTTTGAAGATAAAAGAGAAGGAAATTCCAAATTGGTATTAATGAGTGATGGGGGAGTAAACCTAAAACCGGATGTAAAGACTTTGATTGCAATTATAAATAATGCCGTTGAAGTTGCCCTCAAACTGGGGATAAAGACTCCTAAAGTTGCTCTCTTAGCTGCGGTGGAAACCATAAATCCTGATATGGAAGAGACCATCAAGGCAGGGATGATTTCCAAAATGAATGAAAGAAAGCAGATTACCGGTTGCATCATAGATGGACCGCTGGCCTTAGATAATGCTATTTCAGAATTTGCTGCCCAGAAAAAAGGCATCACCTCACCGGTGGCGGGTAAAGCAGATATTTTAATTGTTCCTGATATTGCCGCCGGAAATATCTTTGGCAAAGCACTTACTTATTATGCCAATTACCAGGTAGGACATACACTGGTGGGAACAAGGTCTCCGGTAATAATACCCTCCCGGGCAGATAAAAGTGATGTGAAATTAAATTGTATTGCCCTTTCTATCTTGTGTAGTAAATAAGCAGGTTTAATTTTAGCTTTGCCAGAGCTATTTTCACATCTTATGTCATTCCCTTGAAATTTGTGCCCGCGAAAGCGGGAATCCAGTATTTCTTTGCACCAAAGGACCGTTTTATTTCGTACTATTTGAGTGCAAATAGTAAAAACCCCAAGTGCAATTCTAGAAAAAAGTCATGTCAAGCATAAAGACCATGATATTTTATATTTTTAATCCTATTTTTTTGTTATTATATTGTCAGAAGAACCGTCCCCTTGACA
>JBAUBA010000338.1:0-4482 GCA_049676265.1 Atribacterota bacterium | reverse complement strand
GTAAAGGACATTTGGTGAAGTGTCATTTCCCATTAGATTAGTTGACGCCTAAAAGGCAAAAGAATTATTTTTTTCACTTGATATTGTTAAGTTGTGAAGCCTGGCCTTTAATTAAAGGGCTTTTTCTTCATAAACCTTGAAATTGATGTCTAAAATTGTAGTTTTTAAGGAATAATATTAATAGAGGAAAGTATATTTAAAAATAGAATAAGCATCTTCAAAAGTTGATAAAGGCAAACTATTCGAAAGGATAGGGCGCAAAGTCATGAATCTAAAGTACTTAAAGTACTAAGATCGCCAGACTACCGGCTTTTTATTTTTTTTAAAATTTCAATCAGTGAAGAAGAGGAAAGGATAATGATATGGAAAAAAGATATAAAGAAGAAAATAAGTCCCTTTGGAAAATATCTAGACTTATATCTAGAGCTCAAAAGCCTGAACAGGTTATCTTAGGCATTTCAAAAGAAGCAGCCAAGTTATTAAATGGAGATTCTTCTTTTATCTGGATATTACAGGAAAAGCATTTGAATTTGGTGAAAGGATATAAGCTCAGCAGGGAGTATATATCTAAAATATCTTTAAAGATAGAAGAAGAATTTATAAAGAAAAATATTAAAATCAATCAGACTTTCTCTTCTTCAAATATTGAAAAAGATTCCAGAATTTTCTTTCCCGAAATACTTAAAAAGGAGGGAGTGGTTTCTCTCATATGCACTCCGGTGAAGGCAGAAGATAAAATAATTGGTATACTTACCGTTTTCAGTAAGAAAAGTAAGATTTGGACTAAAAGAGAAAGTAGAATACTAAATATGCTTGCAGAACAAACTGCTCACATTTTGGAAAGGATGAGATATCAAAAGCATATAGAAGAAAGTTCTATTCGAGATTGGTTGACTGGTCTTTATTCCAGAATTTACTTTTTAACCAGAGCACAAGAGGAAATTGCAAGATCCTCACGGAAAAAGGAATATGTATCTTTTTTATTCTGCGATATAGATCAATTTAAAGCTTATAACAGGATAGAAGGTTATTCAGAGGGGGATAGACTTCTCTGTCAGACAGCAAAGTCTATGGGATCTTCTCTAAGAAAGGAAGATACTCTCTGTAGATATGGAGGAGATGAATTTATTATTCTTCTTCCTAACACAGACCCTTCCCAAGCCAAAAGAATAGCAAAAAGAGTACACAAAGCTTTTATTAAGTCAATAGAGGCTGATACCCATGCATTTTTATTAAATTTGAGTATTGGAATAGCATCTTATCCTATTCATGGTAGTTCTGTTGAAGATATTTTAGTAAAAGCCGACCGCAGTATGACTTTTGCCAAACATAGTTCTACGGGAAAAAAGGTCTTTATTTGGGATCAATGGAAGACAAAAGCCAATGAACCAAAAATTTACGAAGAAGACCTTCTTCCTGAAATAATCAATGCTCTGGCTAAAACCGTGAACCTAAAAGATGGATATACCAGTGAGCATGCTAAGCGGGTATCGGAACAGGCTTCACTATTTGCTAAAAGGATGGGATTGGGAGAAAAGAGTATAAGAATAATTAAGACAGCTTCTCATTTATATGATATAGGTAAGCTTATCATTCCGGAACACATTTTGAATAAACCTGCCCCGTTAAATGAAGAAGAATGGGAAATTATTAAGAGAAATGCTGAAAATAGTGTTAGGATAACAAAATACATTAGAGGATTAGAAAATGTAATCCCTGTAATTAGGGAAATTCGGGAAACTTGGAATGGGAAAGGATATCCAAATGGATTATCCGGAGAGCAAATATCTACAGAGGCTAGATTGATTGCTTTGGTAGATGCATATCAGGCACTTATTTCTACTAGACCTTACCGCAAGAAGCTTGGAAAAGAAGAAGCAATAAAAGAGTTGCAAAATGAAGCAGGGAAGAAATTTGATCCTAAAATGGTGCAAGATTTTTTGCAAATTTTGCTTTAAATTATCCTAAATAAGTCCGTTTTTATTGCTTAAAAGTAAACAAGAGGAAATTATCCACAAATTATAGATAAATGACTTAAGGTAATTCATTTAAAACATATAAAAACTTTAATCTCTTAATCTCTGAACCATAATTCCGCTGATAATTAGGACAATACCCCCGACTAACTGGATAAAACCAATAGTTTCATTTAGGAATAAAATACCCAGAATTAAGTTGATTACAGGGACAAACATAGTCATCATGACATAATAAGTCATACTGGTAATTCGAATAGTTTTATTCATAAAAAGAATGATTAGTGCCTCTGATAGGCCGGAAAGGAAGACAAACAGGATTCCTGTTGAAGAAAATACATTGATCTTCAGAATAAAGACTAGTATTAAGGCAAATACGGCAGCACAAGAAGTGACTCCCCAGCTGATTATTTCCGGCTCAAGCATTTTTGCCAGTTTCTTATTAATAATAGAGAAGGAGGAAAAAAAGAAAGCGGCCACTATGATTAATAGATCACCAAAATGTGGAAGGATAAATTGCCCGCTGGTAGTAACCAGGTAGATGCCGGTAAAAAAAATGAAGGCAAGAAAAATTTTTTCTTTGGTAATTTTTTCTTGGAAAAAGAAAAATGCAAGGATGGGCACAAAGATTAAATTACTTTTAATGATAAAGCTATAATTAATCGAAGTAGTGAATCTAAGGCCGTAGGTACTGGCAAGATAAGCAGAAATGAGAAAAAAACCAGCAAAAAATGCATTTTTCCATTCCCACTGTTTTATATTTTTAATTTTTTTAATAAATTTTTTTTGAAAAAGAAGAAGGTTAATGTTCAGAATAATAGAGGCAATTAATAAAAATTGAATCAACAAGGTCATAGGTGGCACACCTTTAATTAAAGCTATCTTTTTAAAAAAGATAGAAAATGATAGTAAAATTGCTACAGTAGAACCATAAACTAATCTTTTGGGAATCATATTTACCTCAAATAATTTTAATCGACATTAAAATTAATAATAACAGATTATTTAAGTAATTTAAATAAAAAAATAGATTTGAGCCTATTTAATATTTGGCATAATAGTAAAGTAAGAAAAAAGGTGTCTTAACTTTTTATTAATTCATTAGTATTCCATAATAGATTTTTTTATTTTTTTAGTTGACTCCTCATAGGTGTTATTCTAGCCCCAAAATATTAAATAATGCAGTTATTCAATCTTAGCAATCATTTCAATTTCAATAGTAACATTAGTTGTTATAACAATAATATTGGTAGTTAAATTTTAAAAGTGAACATCCTAAAAATTAGAAATAGACTCTTTTTAAACCTCTGGATGTAAATAATTTATTAGTTAAAAGTTAAAACTGGACTAAATTTAAATCAGAATTATTAACTTTTTGACTACCTAAAAAATTATCTCTATACCAGAATCTTACTTCAGATACACCGGATTTTTTATCCGATACAATCCGAAGTTGTATTCTCTCATGTCGTGGCGCACCAGGTACTTTTAATTCTAAATTATTGATAGAAACTTTGCGATAAGAATCTACCATTCTTTTTACCCTTAAACAGAAGATATCCTTGGTTGATAAAAATGGTGGCATGATCCTAAATTCTCTAAACAAAGTTCTTTTCTCTCTTATTGCTCTTTGAAATCTAATGTAAGGTATCTCCCCGGTAGTAGAATGTACTATTCGGTAATTGTATCTTTGGACAAGGTTATTCAAGATTAATTGGCCCTTTTTAATATCCCTGATATTCTCCCGATAACAGGTCCTGACCAACCGGTCCTGAATCCACCTGTAGGGTCTTTCAATCTTACCTTTTGCCTGCGGAGAAAGTGTGCATAGGTTACCTTTACCCTGCAGTCATCCAAAACCTGTTTCCACTGAGGATCTGCCTCATCAGTAAGTCTGTAATGATTTCGCCAGAAAGAGTCTCTTCCTTGTACAAAGCTAAAGATGGAATGACTATCTACATAATAGGCCAGAGGGAATCCATATTTCGATAAAACATCTTCTAAGGCCAGAATATGTTCCCAGGTAGTCTCTCTTTCTACTAAGCAAGCATATAGGATTATAACCTACTGCAATCATCTATTGAGGTAATCAGATACCATTTACTGGCAGCATAAGGAGCAAACTGATGATGGGAAGAATCATGTTGAATCAGTGCCCCCGGGTAGTTAGTTATTACTTCTCTATCATGAGCTTTTCTCTTCGGCCTTAAAAAGTAAAAATTATTTCTCTTGGCTCGGTCGATGATGGTAGGCAAAGATATCTTCTGTCCATATTTTTGTTCTAAAAGATCTTTTAGGTAACTGTAGTTGTAATATTTAATCGGTACTTCTTTTGCTTTGATTAAATCTTTTTCGATCTTTAGTTCTTTTACGATATTTTTCTCAATATCTTTTGAAATTTTTCGAGTAGGTGTTTTACGAGAATATGAAATAGAGAAATTTTCCGGATCAGTTTTTAATCGTTTTACTAAAGCAAAGAATCTTGTTTTCTTAATACCTAAAATTT
>JBAUBA010000337.1:0-6694 GCA_049676265.1 Atribacterota bacterium | reverse complement strand
TAATAAAAACAAAAAAGTAACAATGGTGTGGATATTATTCATCCAGATTAAACTTCCTAAAAAAATAGAAGAACAGATAAATCCACTGGCTATAATCACTTTTTTCTCATATCTATCTCCAAAATATCCGAATACTAAGGAAAAGATAGACCTCAAAGCAACGTGAACAGTTAAGATTAGTCCTGATTGAACATAATTGATTCCGAACTCTTCTCTAAAAAGAGGCAAAAGAAAAGGTATAATGAAAAGATACATATCATTATAGGAATGACCTAATGCATTTAATTTTAATTTTGATTTTACATCTCTTCTATCTTTATCAGACATTTTCTTCTTTGACCTCGGATTAATACATTTAAGTAATATAGTCTATTTGTCTTAAAATTACAAGTAATATTTAAAAATACTTCACTTAACAGACCAAGGGATAGTCGTCTTCTGTCAGGCTCTATTTTCTTATTCTTACTACCTGACCTTGGTTGGCTTTCAGTAATTCTTGGGGGGAAATTCTAATGAGGGATTTTTCCGAACCTTCTCTTAGGTTTTTTTCTTTTTTTCAAAGTAGCAGGATTATCAAAACCATAAAATAACCGATACTTCTCCTCAAATCTCCTTTATAATGACTCCTTCCCGGTCATTTTTTCAACTTTTACTTTAATAATGATTACTTTTTCCAGAGCATCCTCCGGGTAATGAAATACAGATTGAGAAGTATGGTAATAATAGTGATGCATTATAATATCCAGAGCTCTTTTCTTTTCCGCAATATCTTTTAAAACAACTGCTGTTCCAAAGACCAGGACACTCTTATACTTCATTTCGGTATTGCATACTTTTTGAGATTGTACCAATTCTACATCCGCATCAAATTCTATACAAACCTTATCATTATTACGAAGAATATCCAGCTTACGTCCTTCCCCGGCTGAATGCAGAAAAATATAATTATCCCGATAACCAAAATTCATGGGTATTACATAAGGTTCATCTTGCCAACACATCGCTACCCGGCAAATAATTGCTTTTTCGATAATGGATACCATTACTTTTTTATCAACTATTTCTCTATCTTTTCTTCTCATAACACCTGTGTTCCCTTCATCTAAGACTATTATTAATTGAATAAAAGGCAAAAATTACTTTCCTGCCAGAGAATTATCTTTTTTTGTCAACCCATAATCCTACGACAGCGCGTACTTCTTTTTAAGAACTACACATAAAACCACGCTTATTCCAGCCATTAACCCCGCGGAAATAAATGTTGAGGTATAGCTTCCTGTAATATCAAACAGCCATGAGCCTACTGCCGGTGCGAGACCACCGATTCCAAAGGCGGTAATTAGTATTCCATAATTGACTCCCAGATGCTTGGTACCAAAACATATAGAAGTCAGTGCTGGAAAGAGAGCCAGCGTAACGGCATAACCCCAGCCCAATAAAGCCGATGCAATATATAATATCGGTAAAGTTACTGCAAAGATATGAAATAATAGAAATGTTATTGTCTGTATAATATAGGTGATAATCATAACTTGTACTGCTCCGAATCTATCACCTAAAAGTCCAGCCGCAGGTCTACCAAACCCATTAAAGCCAGCAAAAATGGACATCGCCAGTGCGGCTTTTACAGGTGATAGACCAAGGATTAAATTCCCATAAGAAGGGATGAGTCCGATGCAGATCAATCCTCCTGCACATACTAATGCCATTGCAAACCACATAATAATAAATATAGGGTTTCTAAGCATCTCCTTTGGTGTGGATTCTTGTCTTACCATTATTGTCTTCCCTGCTTCATTATCAGCCTTCCACCCCGGAGGCGTCCAACCAGTAGGGGGATTCCTTATCAGCCAGGCAGCAAAAAGACTTACTAATGAAGTTGTAATACCGATAATAAAAAAAGTTCCTTCTATTCCATAATTAGGGATTAAATACTCTGCTTTGAGAGGTGCGAGGACTAATGCAGCCAATCCAAACCCACTCACACCAACTGAAATGGCAAGCCCCGGTTTATCTGAAAACCACTTTCTAGCAGGTGGAGCAACACAAGCATAAGTCAGCCCACAGGCTATTCCGCCTATAACACTATAGGTTAGAACCAACCACCAAGGATAAGGAAAGCGGTCAACCAATGCGGCCAAGCTGTAGGATACAAAAAACAATACTGCACCAAGTGCGGAAACTCTTCTTGGGCCAATCTTATCCTGCAGCCTTCCTGCAGGAATCATAAATAAAGCAAATATCAACACAAAAACGGTAAATGGTAAATTAGCCTGCGCTTTCGTCCAACCAAAGCTTTCCTCCATAGGGATAATAAAAACACCCCATGCATAAGAAAACCCTCCCATTAAGGCAAGCAAGAACCCGGCAAAAGGAATGCTCCACCTTGATATAATATATTTCTTAATTTTTTTCTCCTCGTGTGAGTCTGAATCCAATCGGTTCACTTTGTCCATATCTTACCTCCTAAAATTATATCATCTAATTTACTTAATTACTGAGCATTAACAATTCCTGGTATGTTTTCTATAAACTGTTAATTGCTTTTTCTATTCTCTTTAAACCCTCCTCAAGGAAAGAACGGGGGCAGGCAATATTAATCCTCATAAAGCCCTCTCCCTCGGTGCCAAACCAACATCCGTCGTCAAGGGCTATTCTTACTTTATTAATCATAAAATTATTTAAATCCTTGGCACTTAATCCTAATTGCCGGCAATCCAACCAGACCAAATAAGTTCCTTCCGGTTTTATTACTTTTATTTTAGGGATTCTTTCTTTAAAATATTTCATCAAGAATTTTAGATTTTCATTTAGATAAGACAATAATTGCTCAAGCCATTCTTCTCCATCTCTATAGACAGCTTCCAGGGCCACCAGTCCAAAAACATTATTCTCATCAAGGGCGAAACTATCTAAGATATTGTTATAGATTTTATAATATTTTTTATTAGGAATAATAATGGTAGAGGTCTGAAGTCCTGCTAAATTAAAAGTTTTACTCGGTGCAGTGCAGGTAATTGAATTATGAGCAAATGCCGGTGAAATTGAAGCAAAGGGAAAATGTTTGTATCCTTCAAATAAAATATCGGCATGGATTTCATCAGAAACAACGATGATATTGTGTTCTAAACAAATTTCTCCCAATATAATAAGCTCTTCTTTCTGCCACACCCGCCCCACTGGATTATGCGGACTGCATAATATCAATAATTTTACTCTGGGGTCATCAACTTTTTTTTCTAAATCTTGGTAATCCATAAAATATTTTTTATTACTAAGTTTTAAGGGATTATTCACTACGTGGCAGCCATTATTTTCTATTACTCGAAAAAAGGGATAATAGACCGGCTGTTGAACAATAACCTTATCACCGGGTTTACAAAATGCTCTGATAATAAAACTTAAGGCAGGAACGACACCCGGACTAAAAGCCAGCCAATCTTTTTTTACTTTCCAATTATGTCTTCTCTCCATCCAGTCAATTATTGCCTGATAATAGGAATCGGGCCTCGAGGTATAGCCATAAATGCCGTGTTCGGCAGCTTTTTTAATGGCTTCAATTACCGGTTGTGGTGACCTGAACTCCATATCAGCAACCCACATAGGGAGCACATCTTTAGGGACAGCACCAAAAGTAGTTTCCAGGTCATCCCATTTTACAGAATGATACTTAGTTCGGTCAATAACCTCATCAAAGTTATACCTCATCACATTTCTCCTCAACTAATAAATTTTATGAATATATCTATCGGAGTCAAAGCTTTTATTATGGGTAAATTATATTTAATTCTATTATAGATATAATTTACAATTTAGAAAACTTTCTATTTAGATATAATTATCTAGGAAAAGTTAGAAAAAGTAGCTGAATTTTTGAGTTAGCACACTCTTTTCCTTAACCTTTTTTTATATCTAACACCTTAAAAAGACAAAAAAATACCCTTTAACTTCACTCTTACTATACAGAAAGAATAGTATAGTAAGAGCTCATTGACTCTTTTTATTTATATTAATTATTGAGTTACTATTTAATTATAAATCTTAAGAGTTGGTATTTTTTTAATAATATCTACTAATGATTTCTACTTTTTATATTTAAATGAAATATCTAATTTTGTCCTGAAAGTTAGCCTGCCATCTTTCTCTACTTTGATATCAAGCTTACTTACTTCAGCTATCCTAAGTTCCTTAATCGATTTAGAAGCAGTCTCTACTGCAACTCTTGCTGCGTCCTCCCATGATTTTTCACTAGTGCCTATAATTTCGACAATCTTATATACACTTTCCATTTCGCACCTCCTATAAAATATTAATTTTCATTCGCTTTGTCGAGTCTTTTATCAACAATTAATCTTGCTTATTTGAATCAATACAAAAAATTCAGAAGAAACAAAATAAAATATTAAATTTAATAAATTTGTATAATATGAAATACCTGTCTAGTAATTCATTGCCTTTTAGATTATATTTTGTAAAATATTCCAAACTTTTTATATCATATATACGCCATAAGTTTAAAAAATCCTTCTTTTTAAAAGAAAAAGTTTTTGTAAGATGCGGGTTGCAAGGTACAAATTGCAAGTTTTTGAAAAAGAGGGATAAAAATGAGAGTGCCACGCTTGCCTTCAGCAAGCTCGCAATAACAGAGGGATTGGTTCCCACTTATTTTATCTTATCTTTATGTACTCCTCCCATCATCATGCCCAATTCTCCAACACTCACTTCGTTTCTTTTCACCACTCCCATAATCTTACCCTCGTAGATAACTGCAATACGGTCAGAGAGTGATAAAATTTCATCTAAATCATCAGAAATGAGAAGAGTTGCTGTCTCTAATTTTGTCCTTTGTTCAATCAATTGACGATGAACATATTCCGTAGCACTGATATCTAAGCCGCGGGTAGGCTGGGCGGCCACCAGGACACCGGGCTTTCGGGAGAGCTCCCGTGCCAGGATTAATTTCTGGATATTTCCACCGGAAAGACTTTTTAAAGAAGTATAACGAGAAGGAGTCCTGATATCAAAGTCACTTATCAGGCGTTCACTTTCCCGGGCAATGTTTTTGAAATTCATAAATATTCCGTCCGCATAAGGTTTATGTATATGGTCTTTAAGAATCAGGTTTTCCTCTACGCTAAATTTTTGTATCGTACCATCTTTCATTCGTTCTTCGGGAATATAAGATAGACCATGCTCGAGAAGCTGTGAAGGAGACCAATGGGTAACTTCAGTCCCTTTTATAGAAACTTTGCCTTTTGTGGGTTTGCGCAGACCGGCGATAACTTCCGCAAGTTCACGCTGGCCATTCCCTGAGACTCCGGCAATTCCCAGAATTTCACCGGAGTACACTTCAAGGTCAACTCCCCGCAGGGCAGGATGACCTTCATCCCCCTGAGCCCAAACTCCTTCTAAAACAAGACCTGCTCCTCCAAGTTCTATCGAAGGATGTTCAACTTGCAAGAGAACTTCCCTCCCCACCATAAGGCGGGCGAGTTTCTCTTTGGTTGCTTCAGCGGCAGAAATGGTTTTTACTACATGACCATCACGCAGTACGGTTATGCGATTACTCAATGATAGAACTTCATGAAGTTTATGGCTGATAAAAATAATAGAGTATCCTCTTTTTAGCATACTCCGCAAGACATGAAAGAGTTCTTCCACCTCTTGCGGAGTAAGAACAGCAGTCGGTTCATCCAGGATAAGGAGAGAAGCTCCGCGATATAAGATTTTTATTATTTCCACTCGCTGCTGCTCTCCTACAGAGAGTTGCCATACTTTTGCCTTTGGGTCAACATATAACCCATGAACTTTGGCAAGCTCTTTAATACGTTCTGAAACAACCTCAAGGTCAAGAAGAAATTTTCGCGAAGAATGAAGCCCTAAAGCTACATTTTCTGCAACAGTAAGGGTAGGCACAAGCATAAAATGCTGATGTACCATCCCAATCCCCAGTCGAATTGCATCCAGCGGAGAACGAATGTTAACCAATTTTTCGTTAACATAAATTTCACCTTCATCCTGGTGATATATACCGTAAAGAATTTTCATCAGGGTACTTTTTCCGGCTCCGTTTTCGCCAAGGAGAGTATGAACTTCCCCGGCACAGACATCAAAATCAATTCGGTCATTCGCCAGCACGCCCGGAAACTGCTTGACTATTCCCTGCATCTCTACTTTTTCGACTTTGGTTAAATTTGTTATTTTAGATATATCTCTTTTCATATTAAAATGTAAATCAGAGCTCCTTGCGGGAACTCTTAACCTTCCTTCACTTTTATAACTCGATATTAATTTTTCCTTCAATAATATCCTGGATAGTCTTTTCTACAAGTACCTCTTGATTCACAACGATCTTGAGACCTCCGTTAGCCAGGGTGAGTGCATAGGTAGTTCCACCCATTTTCCCCTCTTTGATCAATTGGATCATCGGTCTAAGAACCACGGTCCAATCGTAGACCTGATTGGCAACAACGACCTCGGGAGCAAGTGATGTTTGATTAGCCTGTGTCCCAAACCAGAGAACCCCGCGTTGGCGTGCTACCCCGATTGCTCCAACTACCATTTGGGCTGTCCCGGTAAGGACGTCGGCTCCAACGTTGATATGTGTCTGTGCAGCCTCGGAAGCGAGGGCGACATCGCTGAAAGAACCAGTCCAGTTGACGTTCACTTGACCATCCGGCTTGGTTGCCAACAC
>JBAUBA010000336.1:0-19558 GCA_049676265.1 Atribacterota bacterium | reverse complement strand
AGTTTTAAAAAAGGTGTTGTAAATGACTGAAAAATTTAATTTGGTATCCGATTATCCTCCTCAGGGTGACCAACCCCAAGCTATAAAAAAATTAGTAGAAGGTATACGGAAAGGTTATAAAGATCAAACTTTATTGGGAGTAACTGGTTCGGGAAAGACTTTTACTATGGCAAATGTAATCCAGGAAATTCAATTGCCTACCCTGGTGATCTCTCACAATAAAACCTTGGCTGCTCAATTGTGTAGTGAGTTTAGAAGATTTTTTCCTAATAACGCAGTGGAATATTTCGTAAGTTATTATGATTATTATCAACCGGAGGCTTATATTGCCCGTACAGATACTTATATAGAGAAAGATTCTTCCATAAACGAAGAGATTGACCGTTTAAGACTCTCTGCTACCAGTTCTCTTTTGGAAAGAAGAGATGTTATTATTGTTGCCAGTGTATCTTGTATATACGGATTAGGTTCACCCAAAGATTATCAAGAACTGGTATTAAAAATTAGTAAGAATGAAATTTGCAAAAGAGATAATATTTTAGAAAGGCTTATAAATATACATTATGAGAGGAATGATATCGATTTTCATCGAGGCTGTTTTAGAGTTAGAGGAGATGTAATTGAAATATTCCCTTCCTATTTGGAATATGCCTTTCGTGTAGAGTTGTGGGGTGATCAGGTAGAAGCAATTTCCGAGATAGACTCCCTAACCGGAAAAATTAAAAAGAGAAGAGATAAATTAATAGTTTATCCCGCAAAACACTTTGTTACTACTAAAGATAAATTAGAAAGAGCAACTATATCTATTGAAGAAGAATTAAAAGAGAGATTAAACTATTTTAAAAAAGAGGGAAAACTCTTAGAGGCTCAAAGATTAGGGCAAAGAACTAAATATGATTTAGAAATGTTAAAAGAAGTGGGATATTGCAGTGGGATTGAGAACTATTCTCGCCATATTAGCGGAAGAAAACCAGGAGAACCTCCGTCAACTTTGTTAGATTATTTTCCTTCTGATTTTATGATGTTTATTGACGAATCCCACGTTACCATTCCACAATTAAGAGGTATGTTTGCGGGCGATAAATCTCGAAAGAATAGTTTGGTAGAATACGGTTTTCGTTTACCTTCCGCCTACGATAATAGACCACTGTATTTTAAAGAAATAGAAAATTATATGGAGAAAATTGTCTTTGTTTCAGCAACTCCAGCTATATATGAATTAGAAAAAAGTAAGCAAATTGTTGAACAGATTATCAGACCCACCGGATTAGTTGACCCGGAGATAATTTTAAAACCAGCTAAAAATCAAATTGATAGTTTAATAGCAGAAATAAAAAAAAGGACGGAAAAAAAAGAGAGAGTATTGGTGACTACTTTAACTAAGAGAATGGCTGAAGATGTAGCTGAGTATTTGGATGAAATTAATATAAAAGCAAAATATCTTCACTCAGAAATTAAAACTTTGGAAAGGATTAACATCTTAAAGGATTTAAGATTAGGTAAATTTAATGTATTAGTAGGAGTTAATCTTTTAAGAGAAGGATTGGACCTCCCGGAAGTATCTTTAGTAGCTATTTTGGATGCAGATAAAGAAGGTTTTTTAAGGTCAGAAACCTCTTTAATTCAGACTATGGGGAGGGCAGCAAGAAACATAAACGGCACAGTTATTTTATATTGCGAAAATATTACTGGGTCGATAAGAAGGGCAGTGAAAGAAACTAACCGAAGAAGGAAGATACAATTAGAATATAATCGTAAACACGAAATAATTCCCAAAACCATAACTAAGTCGGTAGAAGAATTTGCTATTATTAACAATATAAATAATTTCGGTGATTTTTCTACTGTTAACGAAGAACATGAAAAATACTTAAATAAGAGCAATTTATGGTTATTGATAAAATCTTTAGAGAAAGAGATGAAGCAAGCAGCAAAAAATTTAGATTTTGAAAGAGCGACCTTGTTGAGAGATGAGATAAGAAGATTAAAAAAAGAGAAAACTTTATTCGGAAAATAAAAAACTAGCGTTGAGCGGTTAGCGTGTAGCGTAGAGTTAGGAAAGAAGAATAAATTCGTATTTCGTAGAGAGAATAGAAGTCAGGAGCCAGAAGTCAGAATCCAGAAGATTAGATAGAGTAACGTATGAAAGGTACAGGTTCGATTTATCGAACCCGTAAGAGAAATTAACAAAGTATACCGGGACGGATAAATCCGTCCCCTACACTGAAGAAAATGCTTTGTTCGAAAAAGTTTTGAATTTTGAATTATGATTTTCTTTACGCGATACTCGATACGCAATACGCGATACGATATACTAACAACTAATTTAGAGGAGAATTAATAAGTGGTTCAGACTAAGATAATAATTAAAGGTGCGCGAGAACATAACTTAAAGAATATCAATTTGGAGATACCCAGAAACAAATTAATTGTAATTACCGGGTTGAGCGGTTCAGGTAAATCTTCTTTAGCTTTTGATACGATTTATGCAGAAGGTCAGAGAAGATATATTGAATCCCTATCTTCTTATGCTCGTCAATTTATGGAAAGAATGAAAAAACCTGACGTGGATTATATTGAAGGATTATCACCGGCGATTTCCATTGATCAGAGAAAAGCAAGTAAGAATCCTCGTTCCACAGTTGGCACTGTAACGGAAATTTATGATTATTTACGGTTACTTTTTGCCCGGATTGGAATACCTCATTGCCCGCAGTGCGGTAGACAGGTTAGCAAGCAGACGGTCGAGCAGATGGTTGATCAAATTTTAAATTTATCCCCGGAAACAAAAATACAAGTTTTAGCCCCAATAATTCGCTTCAAAAAAGGTGAACACAAACAAATATTAGAAGATATTCAAAAAAAAGGATTTGTCAGAGTGAGAGTTGATGGAAACACTTTCGAAATAGAAGAGGATATAAAAATCGATAGGTATAAAAATCATAATATAGAAGTTGTAGTAGACAGATTATTAGTAAATCCTGAAATAAAAACTCGTTTGGCTGGTTCTATTGAGACTGCTTTAAGTTTAAGCGAAGGAATAGTAGTAATTGATATAGAAGGAGGTAAAGAAAAGATATTTAGTGAGCATTTTTCTTGTCCCAGTTGCGGAATTAATTTACCGGAAATTGCTCCACGAATTTTCTCTTTTAATAGTCCTTATGGAGCTTGCCCTGATTGTAGTGGTTTAGGCTTCAAAATGGAATTTGATCCGGAATTAATTGTACCGGATAAGAATAAATCTATACTGCAGGGTGTCTTAATTCCCTGGGGAGAGGTTAAAGGAAAATATTTATATCACCTATTAAAAGGTCTAGCCGATTTTTATGGTTTTAGTCTTGACACTCCCTTTGTTGAATTGAAGCCTAAATTTAAGGAGATTATATTATATGGCTCAGGAGAAATAAAGATACCCTTTAAATATCAGAATGATGAACAAACTACCTACTGGAGTCATGAAAATGCTTTTGAAGGTGTAGTTAATAATTTAAAAAGAAGATATCGAGAAACTAAATCAGAATATATTCGCACAGAGATACAAAAGTTTATGAATATTGGACCATGTCCCTCTTGTGATGGTAAAAGACTTCGCTCAGAAAGCTTAAATGTTACTATTGATGGTTTCTCTATAGCGGATATTGCTGAGAAATCTATCAAATGGAATTATAATTTTTTTGAAAATATAAAATTAAATGAAAGAAGAAGGGTTATTGCCGGCCAAATTTTAAAAGAAATAAAAAATAGATTAAGTTTTTTAAGTAATGTAGGTTTAGATTATTTAACCTTATCACGTTCGTCTTCTACTTTAGCAGGAGGAGAAAATCAGAGAATTCGCTTAGCTACCCAGATTGGTTCAAGCCTGACCGGAGTACTTTATATTTTAGACGAACCGAGCATTGGCCTACATCAAAAAGATAATGTTAAACTTTTAAAGACTCTTATAAAATTGAAAGATTTAGGAAATACGGTGATAGTAATTGAACATGATGAAGCTACAATGAGAATTGCAGATTACATTGTGGATCTTGGACCTGGAGCAGGGATACATGGAGGATATTTAGTAGCAAAGGGGAGCTGCAAAGATATAATAGAAAATAAGAAATCTATTACTGGAAAATATCTGAGCCACTTTAGTAAGATTAATATCCCCTCAAGAAGAAGAAAGGGCAATGGAAAATATTTAAATATTTACGGAGCTCGCCAATACAATTTAAAAAATATTGATGTGTCTATTCCATTAGGCACACTTACTTGTATTACTGGAGTATCTGGTTCCGGGAAAAGTACTTTAGTCGAGGAGACCTTGTATAAAGCTTTAATCAAAAAAATTTATCAGAGCAGAGTTCATCCTGGTGATTATGATAAGATTGAAGGAATAGAAAATATTGATAAAGTGATAATTATCGATCAATCACCAATAGGTAGAACTTCTCGCTCTAATCCTGCTACTTACACCGGAGCTTTTACT
Source organism: Atribacterota bacterium (assembly GCA_049676265.1). Taxonomy (GTDB): domain Bacteria; phylum Atribacterota; class Phoenicimicrobiia; order Phoenicimicrobiales; family Phoenicimicrobiaceae; genus Sediminicultor. The sequence continues at coordinate 15,090 of JBAUBA010000336.1, read as the reverse complement.
CCCATTAGAGAAATATTTTCCAGGATAAAAGAAGCTAAAATTAGAGGTTATAAGGCGGGCAGATTTAGCTTTAATGTAAAAGGTGGAAGATGTGAGGCCTGCCAGGGTGGAGGGATAGTAAAGATTGAAATGTATTTTTTACCTGATGTATATATCCCCTGTGAAGTTTGTAAAGGCCAAAGGTTCAATCGTGAAACTTTGGATATAAAATATAAGAGCAAAAATATAGCTCAGGTGTTAGATATGACTGTTGAAGAGGCCCTGGGATTTTTCGCAGCAATTCCTATGATAAAAAGAAAATTACAAACTTTATATGATGTAGGATTAGGATACATAAAATTAGGACAATCTGCCACCACTCTATCCGGAGGTGAAGCACAAAGAATTAAATTAGCTAAAGAATTAAGTACTAAAAGCACAGGAAGAACTATATATCTTTTAGATGAGCCAACAACAGGTCTGCATTTTGATGATGTAAAAAAATTACTCAATGTCATAGATAGGTTAGTAAAAGCTGGAAATACAGTTTTGGTAATTGAACACAACTTAGAAGTAATTAAATCAGCAGACCATATTATTGATCTTGGTCCGGGAGGTGGAGAAGAAGGAGGCAGAGTTATAGCCAGGGGAACTCCTGAAGAGATAGCCCACAATAAGAATTCATTTACCGGAGAATATCTAAAAAAAGTATTAAATTAGTATTTAGTATATAGTATTTAGTATTTAGTAAATAAAAAAGCGGATAGAAGATAGTGTAGAGATTGCAATCACGAGTAATGAAACTATAGTTCTGAATTTACAAGAACAGTGTATTTATTCTATATCCATATCATAAATACACTTGCAAATTAACGAACTTAATTAATCAGTGAATCGTTCAATTGGTCAATTGGAAAATTGGTTAATTGGTCAATCGGAGAATTGGTAAACATGGATATTAAATCAAAGATAAATAAATTACCCGATACAAGTGGAGTTTATTTTTTTAAAGATAAGAAAGGAAAAATAATATATGTAGGGAAGGCTAATTCCTTAAAAAGTAGGGTTTCTTCTTATTTTAGTAGTTCTTCTCGACATTCTCCAAAGATAGATAAAATGATTAAAGAGATCGAGAATGTTGAATATATACCCACTTCCTCTGAAATGGAAGCACTTATCTTAGAAAGTAAAATGATTAAAAGCAATAGTCCTTACTATAATACTCAATCAAAAGATGATAAGAGTTATCCCTATGTTAAAATTACTTTAGAGCAAGAATTTCCTCAAATATTATTTTACAGAAAAATAAATCAAAAGACAAAAGAAGCTAAAGCTTTGTACTTCGGTCCTTTTGTGGATACAAACGCTACCCGGGTTGTTATAAAATTGTTAAGGCAAGTTTTTAAAATTAGAGGATGCAGAAAAAAAGATTTAAAGAAGGCGAAAATTTGCTTAGATTACCAGATCGGTTTGTGTTCAGCGCCTTGTGCGAATATGATTAGCAAAACAGAGTACCGAAAAAGAATAAGAGAAATTTGCCTGTTTTTGGCAGGGAAGCAAAAAAAATTATTAAATGGTCTTTACCGAGAAATGAAAGAAGCTTCCCATAATCTAAATTACGAAAAAGCTGCCAAAGTAAGAGATAGAATAAAATCAATTGTAACAATTTTAAAAGGTCAGGAAATAAACTTACACAGGAAAAGTAATAAAAATGATTATTTTTTGAAAAAGATAGAAGAAGTAGAAGAAGACGAAATTGAGAAGGGCCGGAAGGCAGTTATTGATTTGAAAGATAAATTAAGCTTAAAAAAATTGCCAGAAAGAATTGAGGCATTCGACATCTCAAATATCCAGGGGAAATTATCCGTTGGTTCTTTAGTTGTTTTTGAGAAAGGACGACCAAAAAAGAAAGATTACCGAAGATTTAGAGTGAAAAGAGTTAAAGGAATTGACGATTATGCTATGTTGCAAGAGGTAACAGAGAGGAGATACAAAAGATTATTATCTGAAGGCAAAAGATTACCAGATTTAGTTCTTGTTGATGGAGGAAGAGGTCAACTTAGTGCGGTGGAAAAAATATTAAACAATATGAATCTTGAATTACCAATAATAAGTATAGCCAAAAAAGAAGAGGAAATATTTAAACCGGAGATTCATAAACCGATAATATTACCTTCTAATTCTGAGTCACTTTTTTTACTGCAAAGAATAAGAGATGAGGCCCATAGATTTGCGGTGACTTATCACAGAAGGATAAGAAGTAAAGAATTACGTAATTCAAAGTTAGACCTTATTCCAGGAATTGGCGCTAAACGAAAAAGATTATTATTAGAACACTTTAAAAGCATAGAAGATATAAAAAATGCTTCCAAGGTTGACATAAGTAAAATACCAGGATTTGGAGATAAAATTGCAGAAAAAATTAAAACAATTATGGAGGTAAGAAGATGATATTAAATTTCGGAGGAAAGAGGCCAATGGTTAGCGAAGAAGCCTTTGTTGCCAAAAATGCTACTGTAATTGGAGAAGTTATAATCGGGAAATGCTCCAGTATTTGGTATAATGTGGTATTAAGAGGTGATATAGCTCCTATTAGCATAGGAAATAATACCAGCGTTCAAGATGGCACTATTGTTCATTGTGATGTAGGAATCCCTACTATAATAGGAAACAATGTGACCATAGGTCATAATGTAATGCTTCACGCGTGCAAAATTGGAGACAACTCTTTGATAGGGATAGGGGCAATTGTACTTGATGGTGCAGAAGTAGGCGAAGGAGCCATAATAGGAGCTGGGGCAATAGTAACCCCGAGAACTAAAATACCACCATTTACCATGGCTTTAGGTGTACCAGCGAAAGTGGTGCGTAATCTTACTGAAGAAGAAGTTGAGAATTTAAAAGAACACGCCCTGGATTATGTTGAGTTAATGAAAAAATATTAAAAAAAGTATCGCGTATCGAGTATCGCGTATCGCGTGAAGAAAAAAGAATAAAGAATCCAGGAGTCAGTAGTCAGGAGCCAGAAGCCTAATTAGTATTAGTATAAGTATTTTGTATATAGTAAAGAAAAAAGCGGATAGCGTATAGATTTAGTTAGTTGGCTAATTGGTTAACCAACTAACTAAGTTGACCGGCAGACCAGTAGATTGACTGATTATTAGATCGAATTTAATTGGTCAATTGGTCAATTGGCAAATCGGTCAATTAACTACACTTGCATTTAATGCTAGCGATTAATTTATTTGTAAAATATAATGGAAAATGTATATAATAAATAAGGTAAATTTTTAAACAATACTAGGGTAATTTTTTTAAAATTATTATCAACTATAAGTATAATTGAAGGACTGACTAATTGGTACATTGGTCAATTGGAGAATCGGTGAATTGGCTAATTGGTCGATTGATTAATTGGAGGTGAGAGACTTATAAAACATAAATCAGTTGCTGACAGCGCTTATGAAATATTAATCAAACAAAAAAAGCCATTACATTATCGCGAAATTACTAAAGAGTTAACAAAAATAAGACCATTAAAAGTCAAAGAACCATATTATGCTGTAAATGCCTCTATGAGTGGAGATAAAAGATTTATGAGGACAAAAAGAGGAGTATGGGGTTTGGTGAAATGGCAATATAAAGATGCAAACATTAAGTATTCTCTCACCAGTTATTGTTTAAAAGACGGTACTATGTTTTTAACCAGTTATATGAGACCATTTTTTCCTAAAGAAGAAAATGCTGTGGAAATTACTTTTATAGACAAAGAAGGAGATGAAATAGAAGCAGCAGTGAATAATGATCTCAATTGTTTAGTCGGATTAAAGGAATGGTATAAAAAGAAGAAACTAAAAGTAAACGATATTGTTTTTGTTGGTCTTATTGACTATGATAGAAAACGATATTTTTTGGTAACAGAAGATGAAGCCAAGATAGAACCTCAGAACGATTTAAGTGAAAGAGTTTTTAAAATATTGCAAGAAGCAGGTCACCCTCTAACTTATAAGGAGATTTGCGAAAGGGTATTAGAGGTAGAAGTAAACGAAGAAAATTTATTTTCTAAATATATTGATAATATTTTAAGGAAAGACTTCCGATTTATCGAAGAAAAAGAAGAAATGTGGGGTCTCTTTGATTGGTTGAGTGAAATTAAGAAACTGCAATTAAGACTGATAAGTTCTGAAGATAATGAAAGTCTTAAAAAATTACTTAAAAAAGTGTTTGAATTTTTGGGTTTTGAAACTTCTATTATGTTAGAAGAACAGGCATCTTTTATTTTAGCAAAAGCATTATTAGATTATAAAACATACAATTTAATTGTTGATGCAAAATTATCAGACGAAAAAAGCGAAAAAATACAAAAGTATGAGCATTGGAATGAGTTTAGTAAGGTAAAAGAGGAAACAAAATCAGATTATTTGGTAATTATTTCTCCGGATTTCGATTATGATAAACTAAGCCGAAAAACAGATAAGAACAAAGTTATATTGTTTGAGCTGAGGTGGTTATGCGATCTCATAGAAGAACATGATAAATTACCTTTTTCTTTAAGTAATTTGGAATCAATTTTTTCGGCAGATAATTCTGTTAAGAATAATATTTTTAAATTATTCGAAAAAAGAAAAATGCTCTATAATAAAATAAAACTGATTAATATCATTATTAATTTATTACACGAAAATAGCGGTAAAAAACTTTACCTTAATGTAGAGTCACTAACTAAAATAATTAATCAAAAAATTGATGCCTACGTTGGATTTAAAAGAGTGCAGGAATATGAAGTAGAAGAAATTACTAAAATATTTTCTTTGGAGCCATTTAATATAATACAAAAAACCGAAATGGGAAGCATTATATTACACTTTAAACCGGAATTAGCAAAAGAAAGACTAATTAAAGTAATTAGGGAAATGTTTTAAAATCTCGTATTGCGTATCGCGTATTGCGTGAAGAAAATAGAAATCAAATTAGTATACACAATACGATTTAAGAGATAAAGAAGGTGAAAATCATGAAAATAAAATGGTTAGGGCATTCTTCGTTTTTAATTGAATCTGAAAGAGGAATTAAAATTATCACTGATCCTTTCGATGAAACTCTTGGTTATAAACTCCCTCGAATTAAAGTAAATATTGTAACTGTTAGCCACGAACACTTTGACCATAATTATGTGAGGGGGGTAAAAGGAAGACCGGTAGTTTTTAAAGGTCTGGTAAATAGAGAATCACATAAAATGGAATTTAGAGGAATATCATCTTATCATGACAGCGTTTATGGAGGACAGAGAGGGTCAAATACTATATTTGTTATAAAAGCGGATGGATTAAACTTATGTCACTTAGGTGATTTAGGGCATATTTTAAATCCTGATAAATTAACCGAGATAGGTAAAGTAGATATTCTTTTCATTCCTGTGGGTGGATTTTATACTATAAATAGTAGTCAAGCCACTCAGATAATTAAAGACATTAAACCCAAGATAACAGTTCCTATGCATTATAAAACCGAGGCTATTAAATTCTCTATAGACCCAGTGGAAGTATTTCTGTCAAATAAAGACAATGTACAAAGATTAGAATCGAGTGAGTTCGAAATAACAGAGGATACATTGCCTCAAAGCACACAAATTTATGTTTTACAATATGAATAGCATATAGTATAGCGTATAGCGTTTAGCGTAGAGTGTATAGCTTATAGAATAATAAGTAATTAGTGATGAGTAATTTGTAGGGGTTCGATTCATCGAACCCGGAAGAAAATTATAAGAAACAACACGGGTCGAATAAATTCGACCCCTACACCAAACAATACAAAAAAGTTTTGAATTTTGAATTATGGTTTTTCGCTTTTCGCTTTAAGTTTTTAATTTAAAATATATAATTCTATTCAATTTTAATTTATTACTTGTATTACTTTGCTTCAAAAAATAGTTGTAAAGGAGATTTATGACAAAATACATTTTTGTTACAGGTGGAGTAGTTTCATCTTTGGGTAAAGGTATTTCTGCTTCTTCTATCGGAAGGATATTAAAAAGCAGGGGTTTAAATATTTCCATGCAGAAAATAGATCCTTACATAAATGTTGATGCCGGAACTATGAATCCTTATCAACATGGTGAAGTATTTGTCACTGAAGATGGGGCAGAGACAGATTTAGATTTAGGACATTATGAGAGATTTATTGATACAAATTTATCTAGCTACAGTAATGTGACTACGGGAAAAATTTATAGCTCCGTAATTTCTAAGGAAAGAAGAGGAGATTTTTTAGGAGCCACAGTTCAGGTGATACCTCATATAACTGATGAGATTAAATCTACCATTAAAAATATTTCCCAAAACAAAAAAGAGAAAGTAGATATTGTAATCGTAGAGATCGGGGGAACAGTAGGGGATATTGAGAGTCTTCCTTTTTTAGAAGCCATAAGGCAATTCAGAAACGATATAGGCAAAGAAAATGTTCTATATGTACACGTTACTTTTGTTCCTTATCTTAAAGCTGCCAAAGAGTTAAAATCAAAACCTACACAACACAGCGTAAGAGAGCTAAGAGAGATTGGTATCCAACCAGATATAGTTATCTGCCGTTGTCAATCAAAACTTTCCCAAGAGATAAAAAATAAAATATCTTTGTTTTGTGATATTAAGAATGAGGCGATAATTGAAGCAATAAACGTTAAATCTATTTATGAAGTACCAATAGTATTTGAAGATCAAAAGTTGGGAGATTTAATCATAAAGTTATTAAATTTAAAATGCCAGGGTCCTGATTTGCAAAACTGGAAAAACATGGTTGATAAAATATATCATCCCAAAAGAGAAGTTAATATTGGAGTAGTGGGGAAATATATCAGCTTAAAAGATGCTTATATAAGTATTACCGAAGCGCTTCTTCATGGTGGAATCGAGAATGATTGCAAGGTAAAAGTTAAAAGAATTGATTCGGATGAAATAAAAAAACATTCTCCAAAAGATCTTTTTAAAGATATTAATGGAATCCTGATACCGGGCGGTTTTGGAAAAAGAGGGATAGAAGGTAAAATTGAAACAGTAAAGTATGCAAGGGAAAATAAAATACCTTTTTTAGGAATTTGCTTAGGAATGCAATGTGCCGTCATAGAGCTTGCTCGAAATGTAATGAATTTAGAAGAAGCTAATAGCTCAGAATTTGATCCCAAAACACCATTTCCTGTAATTGACCTTTTATTGGAACAAAAGAAAATAAAAATAAAAGGCGGTACTATGCGCTTAGGTGCATACTCTTGTAAATTGGAAAAAGATTCCCTTGCTTTTAAAATATTTAACCAAGAGATGATTTATGAAAGACATCGGCATAGATACGAATTTAATAATTCATACAAGAATGATTTTTCTAAGCACGATATAAGATTTAGTGGCTTTAATCAGGATTTAAATTTAGTAGAGATTGTTGAGCTTCCGAATCATCCCTGGTTTATAGGAGTGCAATTCCATCCTGAATTTAAATCAAGACCTAATCGAGCTCACCCGTTGTTTAGGGAATTTATAAAAGCAGCAATAAAAAATAGTCGTTAGTGTATAAATTAGCGTACAGCGTTTAGCGTGTAGAAAACAGTGATAAGCTATGAGTAATTAGTGACAAGTCTATGTAAATGTGGGTTCGATTCATCGAACTCCTTTCGGGTCGATCAATTTCGACGCCTACTTAATCGGTAAATCGATTCATTGGCAAATCGGTTAATTGGAGAATTGGTGAATTAATTTATTTTGAAAGATAGGTGATAAATATGTTTAATGCTTTAATATTAGCAGGGATGAAGGAAAAAGGTCCTTTAGAAATTGCCGAGAAGGTAGATAACAAAGCTCTAATCATGCTAAACGGTAGACCCATGATTGAATATATTGTTGATGCATTGAATAATTCAGAAAATATTGATAAAATTATAGTAGTAGGTCCAAAAAATGAACTTCATCCTTATATAGGTAAAAAAGTTGAAGAAATATTAAATCCCGGCAATTCTATACTTGAAAATATGGAGAGAGGGTTAAATTTTTTTAATTCTGATGATAGTTTACTGATCTTAACCTCTGATATTCCCTTAATTACTCCTGAAGCGATTGATGAGTTTTTAAATATATGTACAAAAAGAAAACTTTGTATCGGTTATCCCATAATTACCAAAGAAAACATTATAGAAATTTACCCTGAAACGGAGAGAACTTATGTAAAAATGAAAGAAGGAATTTTATGCGGAGGAAATATTGTATTTTTTAAACCAGAAGTATTTTTTCAAAATAAAGAATTGATTCAAGGATTATTTAATAATAGAAAAAATAACTTGAAAAATGCTAAAATATTAGGTCTTAAATGTATATTAAAATTTTTATTTAAAACGCTAACTATAGAGGATGCAGAAAAAAGAGTAACCAATATAATTGGTTATAATTCTGGTGCAGTTATGGTATCATATCCTGAAATAATGATTGACTTAGATAAGCCCAGTGATTTGAAATTAATTCGAAAATGTTTGGAGAAATAGAGATGATATTTCCAAATAATAAAAAAATTTGTAATAATATAATATTAGTGATAAAATATCTTTGGATGTAATATATAGAAGGTCAACTCTTCAATAGCCCTCTTTTTAATGAATTTTCTAATAACATTACTACTTCAAGTTATTTTCTTGTTAGAAAATACCGGTGGAAAAATATTTTTTGATCTTATAGGATAAAAATAGTTTTTTACATCAGCAATTTATTATTAAATTCATTTAGAGACAACTAATCAGTTTTTAGTTTTAAAAACAAGTTTTCAGATATTTTTATATAGCGAAAAACTTATAGCGAAAAACTAAAAACCATAATTCAAAACTCTTTACTAGTCGATAGTAAATAGTCGTTAGTATTAAATACAGGATTTCAGTTGATAGTGAACAGTTGCAAGATACAAGTTAATTTAAATATCTAATTACTCAATTAATTTATTAACCAGTTAATTGTTTTTGATTTTATTTTCTTAATCAACTAAACATACAAGCGGTAACCGGATAACTAATTCTTTACGAGATACAATTCACGAGATACGAGATACCAATTTCATTATACAAAGGGAGGTCTTGCAGGTTGCTTTTAACAGAATTAAAGGAAAAAAAGATTGATGATTTATGTAAAATTGCAAAGGAATATAATATTAATAATTTTTCCAGAATAAAAAAGATGGATTTAATCTTTAAAATATTACAGGCCGAAACAGAGAAAAAGGGTTATATGTTTTCTGAGGGAATTTTGGAGATTATGAATGAAGGTTTTGGTTTTTTGAGAACATCTGGCTACCTACCCGGTGAAAACGACATTTATATTTCCCCTTCTCAAATAAGAAGATTCAATCTTAGCGTTGGTGATGTTGTATCAGGCCAGGTTAGACCTCCTAAAGAAGGAGAAAGATATTACGCTTTATTAAAAATTGAAGCAGTTAACCACGAAGATCCAGAATTATCTAAAGAAAGAATAGATTTTCAAAACCTTACTCCTCTTTTTCCCGAAAAGATGATTAAATTAGAAAATAAATCAAGTGGACTATCAACACGAATTATTGATTTATTTTCTCCAATTGGAAAAGGTCAACGAGGTCTAATAGTTTCTCCTCCAAAAGCAGGTAAGACAATTTTATTGGAAAAGATTGCTAATGGAATTACAATTAATCATCCAGAGATACATCTTATGGTTTTATTAGTTGACGAAAGGCCGGAAGAAGTAACCGGTATGCAAAGATCGGTAAAAGCTGAAGTGATAAGCTCTACCTTTGACCAACCTGTTACTAATCATATAAAAGTAGCGGAAATTGTCTTGGAAAGAGCTAAAAGGTTAGTAGAACAAAAGAAAGACGTGGTAATATTGTTAGATAGTATTACGAGATTAGCGCGAGCTTACAATCAAACTATTCCAACAAGTGGCAAAACTCTATCCGGTGGTTTAGATTCAAGTGCTCTTTATTTACCAAAAAGATTTTTTGGGGCAGCGAGAAATATTGAAGAGGGAGGTAGCTTGACTATACTTGCAACTGCTTTAGTAGAAACAGGAAGCAGAATGGACGATGTGATATTTGAGGAATTTAAAGGTACTGGTAATATGGAATTAAGGTTAGATAGAGAACTTTCTGAAAATCGAATATTTCCGGCAATAGATATTAGGAAATCAGGCACTCGAAAAGAAGAATTATTACTGTCTAAGGAGAAATTACAAAAAATATGGTTACTAAGAAGGGCGTTGGCTTCACAGCCATCTCTGGGTGCGGTAAAATTAGTGATTAGTAAATTAAAAAAGACTAAAACCAATCAAGAGTTTTTAGATTCTATTAAAGAACAGGATATTTAATAAAATACTCCAGATAGTGCAAATCTTAATGTAGTAGTTAGAGAAATAAAATATAAGTTTTTTTACATCCTTTACCTTTTTTCTTTACGGAAATAGCCGATATGAATTTGATGGCTATCTATTTTTTTAAGTTTTTTCTCTTTAGGCAATACGCAAGACTATCTTATCTTCCGTCTTCCTTATTCTATTTTCTTAGCCAGGTAACTAACTAACTAATTCTTAGCGAGATACGATTCACGAGATACGAGATACGAATTAAACTTTGACCTTAAAATAATAATATGTTATAATTTTTTAGATTTTTATCTATCAAAAATAAAAAAAGGAAATTAAAGGAAGAGGAAAATGAAAAAAGATATACATCCAAAATATGAAAAAGCAACAATAAGTTGTGCTTGCGGTAACAGCTTTGAAACCGGGTCTACTAAAAAGAATATGAAAGTAGAAATATGTTCTGCCTGTCATCCCTTTTTTACCGGGAAACAAAAGATAATTGATACTGCAGGAAGAGTTGAGAGATTTAATAGAAAATACAATTTAACCAACGATGAGGATAGTGATAATTAAGGATACTATCGTAAAAATATTTAAATGATTTCAAAAATAAGTATTCTCTTAAAAAAGAAATAGAAAAAGTTTTCAATGAATAATTACAAGAATAAAAAATATGAAAGAGAAAAAAATATTATTTAAGAATATTTGTAATAAAATGATGAATTAATTTAAATATATAAAAAGACAGAGCCTAATAAAGGCTCTGTCTTTTTATATATTTATTTAAGTGAATAGAAAAAAGTTTTGAGTTTTAAGCTAACGACTATTCACTATTGACTAATTTTATGCTGTAGAGGAGGGAAGAAATGCGTGAAGGTGTAAACACTGGTTGGATTGAAGTTATATGTGGGAGCATGTTTAGCGGGAAGAGTGAAGAATTAATAAGAAGAGTTCACAGAGTTCAAATTGCTAAAAAAAAGATTCAGATATTTAAACCAACTATTGATAATAGGTATGCTGTTCAGCATATTTACTCACATAACGGTACTAAGGTTGACGCAATAAATATTACTAAATCAAAAGAAATTTTGGATACAGTAGAATCGGATACTGAGGTTATTGCTATTGATGAAGCTCAATTTTATGATGAGGACATTGTACTAGTTTGCCAAAAACTTGCCGACCAAGGGAAAAGGGTAATTATTGCAGGTTTAGATCAGGATTTTAGGGGAGAGCCATTTGGCCCAATACCTAAATTGCTTGCAATAGCAGAATATATAGATAAGTTGCAAGCTATCTGCATGGTTTGTGGTAATACGGCTTCCAGAACTCAAAGATTAGTAAATGGTCAGCCAGCAAAGTATAGTGATCCAACTATATTGATTGGAGCAAAAGAAAGTTATGAGGCAAGATGTCGTAAATGTCATGTGGTATCAAAAGAATAAAATCGTATCGCGTATCGAGTATTGCGTGTCGCGTTAGGAATATAGAATCCAGAATAAGATCGTATATAATATTTCGTGAATCGTATCTCGTTTTTTAGTGGGTAGCGTATAGTATTAAAGCTAAAAACGTAAAGCGCAAGGCGAAAAACCATAATTCAAAATTTAAAATATTTCTTTCGCGTAACGTGCAGTTTTTAGTGTATGGGTCGAATTTATTTGACGTGTGGTATTATGGTAATTTTTCTTTCGGGTTAGACGAATTGAACCTCTATTAATTACTTATTAGGTATCACTGATTAGTATGGATTCAATCCATAGTAAATTACCTTTAACTTCTATAAACTTAAAATTTTAGCTATTCTATTTTGCGCGATACGCGATACGCGATACGAATAAGTGAGGTTATTTCTATGAAAGTTAGGTTGATAAATTACACTAAAGATCCTGAAAAAATTGTAGCTCAGTCAGCAAGATTATGTTATTCTGCATTAGGAATAGAAGAATTAAGGGGAAAACTTAGTGATGAATCAATAATAAAATTAGTTAAAAAAATAATGAAATTAGGACATTATTCTGTTTTAGAGCATGCTACTTTTACTTTCGCTATAGAAGGAATATCCAGGGTTACTTCTCATCAATTAGTAAGACATCGGCTTGCTTCTTTTTCCCAACAAAGCCAAAGATATGTTAAAATAGATAAGGAGGGTTTTCCCTATATTGTCCCAAAATCTATCGAGAAGGATGAAAAGTTAGCTAAAATATTTATAAATGCCGTAAAAGAATTAGATGAAATTTATCAATTATTGCTAGATCACAATATAAAAGCAGAAGATGCAAGATATATTTTGCCACAAGCGGTTACAACTAAAATGATAATATCGGCAAATGCTCGGGAATTACTGCATATCTTTAAATTACGATGCTGCAATAGGGCCCAATGGGAGATTAGAGAACTTGCTATGAACATGTTAAAAGAAGTTAAGAGAATTGCGCCCACTATATTTGAAAATGTCGGACCACCTTGTGTTTTAGGACCTTGCCCTGAAGGGGAATTATCCTGTGGTAAACCCTGGTCTAAAAATAAAGAAGAAGGAGAAAATAAATAATAATGAAAAATGCTGACTGTAATTATGGAGGTCAAGCAGTAATTGAAGGAGTGATGATGAGATCTCCTCTAAAATATGCTATTGCTGTTCGTAAGCCAGATAAAGAAATAATTTTAAAAATGGGTAACCTAAGGACTTTATCTGATAAGATGAAATTTCTTAAATGGCCTATTTTTAGAGGGGTAATTAATTTAGTCGAGTCTTTAGTACTTGGATTGAAGGCGTTAACTTATTCCGCAGAACAGGCAACGGGTGAAGAAGAGAAAATAAATAGTGTAGAAATGTTTTTTACAATTGTAATTGCTTTTGCACTATTTATAGTGTTTTTTGTAGCTCTTCCTACCGCCATGGCTCGATATTTAGACAGGTATCTATCTAATATAATTATTTATAATTTATTTGAAGGATTGCTAAGAATTAGTATATTTATAACTTATCTATTTTTTATCTCAAAGCTAAAAGATATAAGAAGAGTATTCGAATACCATGGAGCAGAACACAAGGTGATATATGCCTATGAAGCAGGCGAAGAACTCAATGTTGATAATGTGAAGAAATACAGTACTTTACACCCTCGATGTGGGACAAGTTTTATTTTTATTGTTTTAATAATGAGTATTTTGGTATTTTCTTTACTGGGGAAACAAACATTACTTTTGAGAATAGCCTATAGGATTGCCATAATTCCCATAATAGCTGGTTTGTCTTATGAAATCTTAAAATTATCAGCAAAAAACATGAATAAAATTTTAGTGAAATGGGCAGTGATGCCTGGATTATGGTTTCAAAAACTTACTACCAGCGAACCTGATGATGACCAGATTGAGGTGGCCATAAAAGCATTAAAAGGTGTTTTGCCCGAAAAAAATAAAAATATAAAATCCGAAGTGGTAAATAATGTTTAAAAAATTAGAAGAATTAGAAAAAAAATATGAAGAATTAAATAAAAATCTTTCAGACCCAGAAATCATTACTAATCAACCTAAATTTCAGGAATGCGCAAAGATGCACTCTGATATTTCTAAATCAGTTTTAAAATACAAAGAATACAAGAATATAATAAAAGAAATTGAAGAACACGCAAAATTATTTTCAGAAGAAAAGGACATAGAATTTAAAAAACTAATTAGTGAAGAATTAGAAAAATTAAAAGAGAAGGAATATAATTTGGAAATAGAATTAAAAGAAATTATGTTTCCCAAAGATCCTCACGATAATAAAAATTGTATAGTAGAAATAAGAGCCGGCGCCGGGGGCAGTGAAGCTGCACTTTTTGTTGGTGATCTTTTCAGAATGTATTCTCGATTTGCCGAAAATAATAGATGGAAAACTGAGATAATGAGTTCCAGTCCTACCGGAATCGGAGGATTTAAGGAGATAATATCTAGCATAATAGGAAAGGGAGTATACAGAAAGTTAAAATATGAGAGCGGAGTACATCGGGTACAACGTGTTCCCGTAACCGAATCAAGCGGAAGGATACACACTTCAACTGTTACAGTAGCCATACTTCCTGAGGCAGAAGAGGTTGAAATTAATATTAATCCCAATGATTTAAGAATTGATACCTTCCATTCCACAGGACATGGAGGTCAAAGCGTTAATACTACAGATTCAGCAATTAGGATTACCCATATTCCAACCGGGATGGTAGTTACCTGTCAGGACGAGAAATCCCAATTTAAGAATAAGGCGAAGGCATTGATGGTATTAAGAGCCAGGCTTTTAGATATGGCAGAAAGAGAGAAACACGAAGAGCTTGCTCTAAAGAGAAAAAACCAGGTGGGCACCGGAGATAGAAGTGAAAGAATTAGAACTTACAATTTTCCCCAAAATAGAATTACGGATCACCGTATAGGCTTAAATTTACATAATTTGGAAGAAGTTTTAGAGGGGAATTTAAATGATTTAGTGTCTAATCTTTTAGAAAAAATAAAATATAGCAATGAAATTTGAAATAATGGTAGAAAAGAAGTATAAATTTCAAACTATTGGACAAGCCTTTAAAAATATTAGCGACATATTTAAAAATGGCGAAATAATAAATTCAGATAGAGAAACAGAAATTTTATTAAGTTATTTTTTAAAAATGAATAGAAGCAGTATATATATAAATAGTGATAGAGAATTAAAAGTTGCAGAAAAATTAGAATTAGTAGATATGGTCAAGAAGAGATTAAAAAGAATTCCTATTCAGTATATAACGAG
>JBAUBA010000335.1:0-5301 GCA_049676265.1 Atribacterota bacterium | reverse complement strand
GGATGATTCATCCTAATATGGCGACTATGTTGGGATTTATTACCAGCGATATTTCCATTAAAGGAGAGTTGCTCCAAGAAGCTCTCCAAGAAGTAGTGGAAAAAACCTTCAATATGATTAGTGTAGATGGTGATATGAGCACTAATGATATGGTGTTGGTTATGGCTAATGGTCTTGCTGATAATAAAATAGTTAATAAAAAAGATGCTGATTATTATAAGTTCTTAGAAGCACTGCAATATGTAGCCAAATATTTAGCCAAGTGTATTGCCAAAGATGGAGAGGGAGCTAGCAAGATGATTGAGGTAGAAGTTCAAAATGCAGTATCTTTCGGAGAGGCCAGGAAAGTTGCTCAAGCAATCATTAATTCCCCCCTGGTAAAGACAGCAATTTTTGGAAAAGACCCTAATTGGGGAAGGATTTTAGCGGCAGTGGGTTACTCCGGGGCTGAAATAGAGCCAAATAAAGTTGACCTTTATTTAAAAGAGAAGATTGTAGAGAATGGTCAGCCTTTGAAGTTTTCGCGACAAAAGTTACATGAATACTTAGAATCTTCTGATGAAATTAAAATTATAATTGACCTTAAGATGGGGGAAGTAAATGCAACTACCTGGGGATGTGACTTAACTTATGATTATGTAAAAATAAATACTAAGTACAATTAGTAATTAAGTTACAAGTTTCAGGTTACAAGTTGCAAGTTTGTAAAAAGTGTACAAATTAATATTAGCGTATATTGTATAGATTGGAAAATTAGAGAAGTGTTATCAAATAGAAAACTGGTTAACCGGCTAACCGGAAAACTGGTTAACTAATATAATTGGTAAATTGGTGAATCGGTAAATTGGTAAATTGAAGAAAAAGGAGTGTGATAAATAATGATAAAAGAAATAGATAAACGGGGAGAAGTTCTTTTAGAAGCTCTCCCATATATTAAAAAATTCTGGAATAAGATTGTAGTAATAAAATACGGCGGTAGCGCCATGAAGGATAAAGAATTAGAAAAACAGATTATAAAAGATATTATTTTATTAAAATATGTGGGAATGAAACCGGTGATTGTTCATGGCGGAGGGCCAGAAATATCTGTAGAAATGAAAAAGAGGAATAAAATTCCCCAATTTCTTAACGGATTAAGAGTAACCGATGAAGAGACGATGGAGATAACTGAAATGGTTTTAACCGGTAAAATCAATACTCGTTTGGTAGCAGAAATTAATCTCTATATTTCCGAAGGTCCGGGAAACGGAGTAAAAGGTATCGGCCTGAGTGGAGAAGATGCCCAGCTTTTAACAGTTAAGAAACACCGAATCCCGGAGTTAGGTTTGGTGGGAGAAGTAGAAAAAATTGATACTGAAATATTAACAATTTTGCTGGAAAAAAATTATATCCCGGTAATTGCTACCGTTGGTGTGGATAATAAAGGAACAAGATACAATATCAATGCCGATACTGTTGCCGGACAATTGGCAATTTCTCTAAAAGCGGATAAACTCATATATTTAACTGATGTGGATGGAATATTTAAAGATTTTAAAGATCCAACTTCCTTAATTAGCAGTTTACCCATTAATCAAGCTAAGGAATTAATTAAATCCGGGAAGATTCAAAAGGGGATGATTCCCAAAATAGATTCTGCTGTTCAAGCCTTAGAGGGTGGAGCAAATAAAGTGCATTTCTTAAATGGCAATCATACCCATTCTCTTTTGTTAGAGTTGTTTACCGATAGCGGAATAGGAACAGAAATTATCCCTTAATCTGTGTAATCACTTAATATAAATATAAAACAAGGAGGTCTAAAAATTATGAAAACTGAAGAATTAATAGAAAACGAAAAAAAATATTTGATGCAGACTTATACCAGACCGGCAATGGTGTTAGACAAAGGCGAGGGGATGAAGGTATGGGATTTGGAAGGAACGCAATACTACGATTTTATCGGTGGTATAGCAGTAAATGCCCTGGGATACAGTCATCCTAAATTAGTTCAGGCTATTAAAAATCAGGCAGAAAAGTTAATTCATTGTTCCAATCTTTACTACAGTGAGCCACAGATAATTTTAGCTCGGATGTTGGTAGAGCTTTCTTATGGGGATAAAGTATTTTTTGGTAATAGCGGAGCAGAGGTAAATGAAGGCGCAATCAAATTAGCAGTTAAATATTTTAAAGAGCAAAATAAAGATAAACATACAATAATTTATATGAAAAATTCTTTTCACGGAAGAACTATTGGTACTTTAGCAGTAACTGGAAAATATAAATATCAGAAAGATTATCTTCCTATTTTACCCAAATTTAAGCAAGCTATATTTAATGATCTTAATTCGGTTAAAGAAGCAGTTGATGATCAGGTAGCAGCAATTATGGTAGAACCGATTCAGGGTGAGGGTGGAATTAATATTGCCAGCAAAGAATTCATAGAAGGATTAAGAGAGTTATGCAACAAAAAGGATATGTTATTAATTTTTGATGAAATCCAATGTGGCTTAGGAAGAACCGGAAAAGTATTTGCTTACCAATATTACAATGTAGAACCGGATATTTTGACTCTCGCTAAATCCTTAGGGGGAGGGATACCTATCGGAGCTTTGATTGCCAAAGATAAAATAGCTTCCTCTTTCAAACCCGGTGATCACGGGACTACTTTTGGCGGTAATCCCGTGGCCTGTGCAGCAGCAATTGCTTATTTAAAGGTATTAAAAGAAGAAAATTTAATAACAAAATGCAAAGAGAAAGGAGAATATTTCAAAAAGAAATTAGAAGAACTTAAAGAAAAGTATCCTAAATTTATTAAAGAAGCAAGAATAATAGGCCTAATGGTGGGATTGGAAATAGAGAAAGATGGCCCGGAGATAGTAAAAAAGTGCTTAGAAAAAGGGGTATTAATTAATTGTACAGCGGGTAATGTTTTACGCTTCTTACCGCCGTTAATTGTAAAGGAAGAAGAAATAGATTTTCTAATAGAAGTTTTAGATAAAGTATTTCAGAGGTAAACTTTAGTGCCAGGCACAAAAGTTTACGGGGATATAAATTCCTGTTTTCCAAGAAAATAATAAAAAATAAAAAGGAGTATAGAAAAATGAAAAAAATGAAAAAAGTAGTTTTAGCTTATTCAGGAGGATTGGATACTTCTGTGGCCATTAAATGGTTAAAAGAGAATTATTGTGATAAAGTAATTGCGGTAGCAGTTGACGTAGGACAAAATAGTGATTTAGAATATGTAAAAGAAAAAGCTCTTAAAATTGGAGCGAGCAAATCTTACGTTATTGATGCCAAAGAAGAATTTGCAAAGGAATATGTTCTGCTGGGGCTGCAAGCAGGTGCGGTTTATGAATCAAATTATCCTTTAGCTACAGCTTATTCTCGACCCTTAATTTCCAAAATTATGGTTGAGATTGCCGAAAAAGAACAGGCGGAAGCTATTGTTCATGGCTGTACCGGCAAAGGTAATGATCAAGTGAGATTCGAAGTATCTATTGCTGCTCTAAATCCTAAATTGCAGGTAATTGCTCCGGCTCGAGAATGGGGGCTTACCCGGGAAGAAGAAATTGAATATGCCAAAAAATATAATATTCCCGTCCCTGTAGATGTGGAAAATCCATACAGTGTGGATCAGAATTTATGGGGGAGGTCTACTGAATGCGGAGTGTTAGAAAATCCCTGGGTAGAGCCACCGGAAGAAGGAGTTTACGAATGGACGGTAAGCCCGGAGAAGGCTCCTGATAAACCAACTTATCTGGAGATATATTTTGAAAAGGGAGTACCGCAGAGTATAAATGGAGAGAAGATGTCTCTGGTAAATTTAATTTTGAGTTTAAATAAAATTGGAGGAGAAAATGGAGTAGGCAGAGTAGATATGGTAGAGAATAGACTGGTAGGAATTAAATCTCGAGAAATTTATGAATGTCCGGGGGCAGCTATCTTATTAAAGGCATATCAATCTTTGGAAGGGTTGGTTTATCCTCGAGAATTATCTCATTTTAAACAGATTATTTCTCAAAAATATTCTGAATTGACCTACTATGGCTTATGGTTTTCTGCCTTAAAAGAAGCCCTGGATGGTTTTATAAAAGTAATTAAAGATAAGGTAACCGGCACTATAAAAGTTAAACTATTCAAAGGTAATTGTGTAGTCGTCGGCAGAAAATCCAAAAACTCTCTCTATGATTTCAACTTGGCTACTTATGATCAGGGAGATACCTTCAACCAGGATTTTGCTAAAGGATTTATTGAACTTTGGGGCCTGCCTACTAAAGTATATTCTTCGGTAAGTAGGAAATGCAGTGATGAGTAATAAGTAATGAGTGACGAGAAAAGACTTAGCTCGTTACTTGGTTAACTAGTTTATGATAGAGAAGAAAGAATACAAAAGATAAGAGTATCGAGAATTAGTTACTTGATTAATTAATTTACCAGTAAAATGTGGATCACAAGGTTGAAAGAAAAAGAAAAGAATACCGGAAATAATAACTAATTTCCTCCCCCTTGGGGGGGGAGGATTAAGGTGGGGGTGAAAAATATGGAAAAACTATGGGGTGGAAGATTTAAAAAAAGTATAAATAAGAGGATGGAAAAATTTATCTCCTCCCTCTCTTTTGACAAAAAATTAGTTAAATACGATCTCTTAGGGAGCATTGCCCATGCTCAGATGTTAGGGAAATGTAAAATTATCACCAAGGAAGAAAAAGATAAAATTGTTAAGGGATTACAGGAAATCTTAAAAGAAGTACAAGAAGGTAAATTAGAAATTGCCGCTGGAGAAGCAGAAGATATCCACTCCTGGGTGGAAAATAAATTAAAAGAAAAAATCGGGACTGTTGCCGGGAAGTTACATATTGCCCGAAGTAGAAATGATCAGATAACTCTTGATGAGCGGATGTATTTAAAAGAAGAAGTACTAATGGTACAGAATTTGTTGAAAGATTTACAGAAATCACTTTTGTCTTCTGCTCAGGAATACTTAGGGATAATTATGCCCGGGTATACCCACCTTCAACATGCACAACCTCTCCTTTTTTCTCATCACTTGATGGCTTATTTCTATATGTTTGAGCGGGACAAAGGGAGGATACAAGATTTATATAAAAGAATTGATGTTATGCCATTGGGATCAGCCGCCCTGGCAGGAACTTCTTTTCCTATTGATAGAGAATTTATGGCTTCCCAACTTGGTTTTAGTAGAATTTCAGAGAATAGTCTTGATGCAGTAAGTGATAGGGATTTTATTTTAGAATTTCTATCTGCTTCGGCCATCTTGATGATGCATTTAAGCCGCTTAGGGGAAGAATTAGTTTTATGGTC
>JBAUBA010000334.1:0-3673 GCA_049676265.1 Atribacterota bacterium | reverse complement strand
GCAGAGTATAATATATTAGGTTCACCTCAGCCACCTACTAAAGTTCGTTTGGTTACTCATTACGGAATTAGTAAAGATGATATTCAGGCAACTATAAAGGCGATAAAAGAAATAGTCAAAAATTAGTATATAGTATTCCATTCTAGCGGATAGCGTTTAGCGTAGAGCGTATAGTTAGAAAAGAGGGAGTCAAATTAGAATTGACCGGGTAAATTGCTGATTATTAAATTAAATATTATTGGTAAATTAGTCAATTAGTAAATGATAAACACTTGTATCTTGCTAATTCAAAACTATACGCTCTACGCTATACTATTTACTAACGAGTAATTAAATCAGGGAGGTTTTACTTTTGCAAGCTTTACCAGGATATAAAAAATGTTTTGTTTGTGGGAAAGATAATCCCATCGGTTTAAATATCACTTTTTTCAGGGATCAAGATAAAATTAAAGCGGAGTTTATTCCCGAATCAAAACATCAAGGCTTTAAAGGAATTGTTCACGGAGGAATATTATTTTCTATTTTAGATGAAATAATGGGCAGAACTGCAATTATAACTAAGGATGTTATGACTATGACCGTAGAAATAAACATCAAATACAGAAAAAAAGCTCTGGTAGGGGAAAAAATAATATTTACCGCGCAGATGATTAAAGATTTAGGCAGAATGATTGAGGCTCAAGCGGAAGCTCGCTCAGAAGATGGCGCTTTATTGGCGGAGGCAAAGGGGAGGTTTATAGTTATATCTAAGGAGATGCAGAAAGAAGTAGAAGAATATATGTAATACTAATCTTAAATTAATTTAATTGCATAGGAATTTCCTTTTTCTGTAAGCCCTAATTCATATCTCGTATATCGTTAGCTGTTTAGTTGGTTACCTAGTTGAAGAATTAATACTAAACTAATTAACCAACAAACTAGTTAACTAGCTAACTAAATACTAACGACTAATTTAAGGATATTTTACTAAAATTATTTTAATTATAAATTGGAGTAAACGATGTTTTTTACCAAACTATTAATACTATTTGTAATAATTCCAGTAACAGAACTATATATTTTAATTGAAGTGGGGAAGAGAATAGGAAGTTTAACTACAATCAGTATAATTATTTTTACCGGGATATTAGGAGCTTATTTGGTAAAAAATCAGGGTTTTATGATATTAAAGAAGATTCAGAACGATTTAAATGATGGAATCATGCCAGGAGATAGCTTAATTCAAGGAGTAATTATCCTGGCCGGAGGTATATTACTTCTTACTCCCGGTTTTGTTACAGATACAGTGGGTTTTATTTTTCTAATACCCGTCAGCAGAAACGTAATTAAAAAATATTTACTGAAATGGCTAAAAGGAAAGATAGAAAAGGGTAATGTTTATTACAAAGAATTTTAAATTATCTAGCTAATTAATAACTGATAGAGAAAAATTAACAAGTAAAAGGATAGATGCTCTTGATTATAGGTTGTGGAATAGATTTAGTTAAAATAGAAAGAATAGAAAAAATAATTAAAAGATGGGGAAATAATTTTAATTCCAGGATATTTACTCCCCTAGAGAGGGATTATTGTGAAAAAAAGAAGGACAACAAATATCAATCTTATGCCGGAAAATTTGCAGCAAAAGAAGCACTATTAAAAGCATTGGGATTAGGCTTAAGGGGGGCTAACTGGAAAGAGATTGAGATAATAAATAATGAACTAGGACAACCTGTCATAGGCACATCCGGAAAATTAAAAAATATCGCTTCAACAAGAGGAGTTAACAAGTATTTTATCACCATCTCTCACACCAAAGAATGCGCTATTGCCCAAGTAATTCTTGAAGGTACACTTGATAAATAAAAATCAATATGGTTAGCCAGTTTACCAGTTACCGATTAAAGAATTAATACCAGGTTAGTGTAGAGACACAGCGTGTCCTGTCTTATTGTGCTAACTAATTAACGGTTGAAAAATATTAGGCGGGTGAACCTGCTCCAGTGAAAAAAGAGGGGGCCAACTGTTATAC
This sequence comes from Atribacterota bacterium, assembly GCA_049676265.1. GTDB lineage: Bacteria > Atribacterota > Phoenicimicrobiia > Phoenicimicrobiales > Phoenicimicrobiaceae > Sediminicultor. Next base: position 1,662 of record JBAUBA010000334.1, on the reverse strand, counting down.
TTTGGATACGATATATCATGTCTCCATTCCTGAATTCTGATTTTCTTAACGCGATACGCGATACGTTAAACTAACGACATAATAATTGAGTAATTGGACAATTGGTCAATTATTTTAAAAGGGAGTTATCTTATGAAGATAGTTACCAGCCAACAAATGAGAGAAATTGATAGGAAAGCGATAGAAGAAAATAATCTATCTGGCCTTATTTTGATGGAAAATGCTGGATTAAGAATATTTCAAAATCTGAAAAATATTTATCCTGATTTAAGATTGAAAAAGACTGTTATCTTTGCTGGATCAGGCAATAATGGGGGAGATGGTTTTGTAGTTGCCCGCCATCTTTATAATTATGGAGTGAAAGCAAAAGTATTTCTCCTTGCCCCCTTTAATAAAGTTATAGGTGAAGCAGGAGAAAATCTAAATACAATTAATAAAATGGGAGTTGAATTAATCGAGGCAGAAACCACGAAACTCGAAGAAATACAAAGAACTATACAAAATTCTGATTTAATTATCGATGCTATATTAGGAACCGGACTGCAAGGGAAGGTGACTGGCTTAAAAGCTAAAATAATAGATTTGATTAATATTGCTAATAAAGAAGTAGTTGCAATTGATGTTCCTTCTGGTTTAGATACAGATACAGGAAAGATTGAAGGACCATGCATCAAGGCAACCCATACTATTACTTTAGCTTTACCAAAAATTGGTTTATTGATTTTTCCTGGAGCAAGTTATGCAGGAAAGGTAATGGTGGAAGACATTGGAATACCCTCTTATCTTTTAAAAAATAATAAAATAAAAATTAATATAACAACCAAAGAGATAGTTAAATCACTTCTACCTTTTCGTGCGACCTATTCCCATAAAGGTTCTTTTGGTAAAGTCTTAATCTTAGCTGGTTCGGTTGGAATGACTGGTGCAGCATATTTAGCCAGTGAAGCAGCCATAAGAAGTGGAGCAGGCATTGTGGTATTGGGAATTCCTAGAAGTTTGAATCCAATAATGGAAGTAAAATTAACCGAAGTTATAACCCTTCCTCTTGCCGAGACGGAAAAACAGTCTTTAGGAGAAGAAGCAGAAGAAACAATTTCAAAATTAATGAAAAATTATTCTGTATTAGGGATAGGTCCTGGTATTTCCCGACAAGCAGAGACTCAAAGATTAGTTAGAAAAATTATAGAAAAATCTAATATTCCTTTGGTTGTTGATGCTGATGCAATATACGCCTTAAGTGAGGATCCTACCATATTGAAAAAGACTAAAACTCCTCTGGTGATTACTCCCCATCCCGGGGAAATAGCTAAATTAATAAATAAGGATGTAGATTATATTTTAAATAATCAATTAGATATTACCAGAGAAATTGCTCAAAAATATGGAATTGTAGTAGTTTTAAAAGGAGCTAGAACAATAATTACTAACAAAGAAGGAGAAACCTATATCAATGTTGGTGATAATTCAGGAATGGCTACCGGTGGTTCGGGGGATGTTCTGACTGGAATAATTTGCAGCCTAATGGCCCAGGGTGCTGATAATTTTTCTGCAGCAATAACCGGAGTTTACATCCATAGTCTGGCTGGCAATTTAGCCCGAGACATCAAAGGAGAAAGAGGTATGATAGCCGGTGATATCTTATCTCAAGTTCCTCAGGCTTTT
>JBAUBA010000333.1:0-4041 GCA_049676265.1 Atribacterota bacterium | reverse complement strand
CAAGCCAAATATCGGCCTATTGTCAGCTATGGCAAGTATGGTGGGTTTCCCCGGTTTTACTGATACTCCATGAATCAACACACCGGGTTTTCCTAACCTATTAAGCGCTTCTAAGGTAACATCTCTTACCCCCACTGAGCTTCCTCCAGAAATAATTACCGCTTCTGCCTTATCTTCTTTGATAGTCTTTTTTATCTCCTGCTCCAATAGAATAACTTCATCTTTGATAATTCCCCTATAAACAGAAACCCCGCCTGCCTCTTCAATACAAGCTCCAAGGGTGTAAGAATTTATATCTCTTATCTGCCCTATTCGAGGTTCGCCTTCGGCTGGGATTATTTCATTGCCAGTTGAAATAATAGCAATTTTTGGTTTCCTATAGATTTTGATATTAGTTTTCCCTATTCCAGCTAAAACTCCTATATCCTGTGGACGTAATCTGTGCCCTTTTCTTAATATAATTTCTCCTGTTTTTAGATCCTCATTCTCTCGGACTACATTTTCCCAGGGAGAAATCGATTTTCTTATTTCAATGGTTAAATCATCAATCTGCTCGGTATATTCTACCATCATCACCGCATTCGCTCCTTTAGGGAGCATACCTCCGGTGGATATTTTTACCGCTTCTCCGGGATTAATCTTCAATTCAGGTTTAGCACCCATCTTTATTTCTCCTACAATCTTCAAATAGGAAGGTAAACTATCAGTTGCTCCAAAAGAATCTTCTGCCCCAATGGCATAACCATCCATTGTAGAACGATTAAAACCAGGCAGATTAACGGGTGCAACTACCTCTTCTGCTAAGATTCTGTGTAAGGCAGTTTTAATATCGACTACTTCTATATTACTCTGAGTTATTTCCTTTAAATTTAAATGACTTTTTAGCATCGCAATTACCTCATTCGGGGTACTAACTTTAAATAAGGGTTTTACCATGTTCGTTCTTTATCTCCTAATTATTAATTTTTTATATTGTTTTGCAAATATCTTTTTTTAAAAATTAATACAATTTTACTGCCGAAGCTTTAAAGGTTAAATAAACTTTGCTTCCCAGATTGAGATTCATCTTAAAAAATGACTCTCTGGTAATAATCACCACTAAAGGGATACCAATATCTATTTCTAATTTTACCAAGTGATTTTGCTCGATAATCTTGGTTATTTTCCCCAAAAAGGAATTTCTGGCACTGGATTGAAACTGCTCATAAGATAAGATTATATCTCTGGGGTCAATAGAAATATATGCCAGACCAATTTTTTCACTTACTATAGCAAATTTTATATTTCCCGCAGTTTTAAACCATTTTAAGTTATCTTCTTCTTCTATTATTTCTCCCCGAAGAAGATTTTCCGGAACTTGTTTAATAATTTTACCATCCAAAAGGGAAATCACTTCATCAGCTAACCGATAGGCCTGGGAAAGGTCGTGAGTAGTAAATATTACAGTGGTTTTAATCTCTTTCTTTATTTTTTTAATCACTCTTTCCACTACATCCATGTGCTTTTGATCTATACTTGTGGTAGGTTCATCTAAAAAAAGAATTTCTGGCTCTATTACTAAGGCTCTGGCAATTACCACTCGTTGAACTTCTCCACCTGATAATTGGTTTGCTTTTCTATCTTTAAAACCGGAAAGTCCTACTATATTTAAAGCACTTCTAATTCTACTTTTTTGAACTTTAGGAGGAATTGATCTTATTTTTAATCCATAGGCAATATTATCATAGACTGTAGAATGAAATAAGAAAGGATCCTGATTTACTAAAGTTATTTTCCTTCTAATCTCTAAGGTATCAGAATTTGATTTATTGGTAATTTCTTGATCATAAAAAAATATTTGACCTTCATCTGGTTTCTCTAATAAATTTAAAATATTGAGTAAGGTGGTCTTGCCCGATCCGTTTGGACCGACAATAGCGTAAATCTTACCCTCTTGAAAATTCAAATTATCTACATCTAATACAATTTTATTATTATAAACTTTTTTTAAATCTCTAACTTTAAATATTAATTTATCCATATTTTAAGTTTACACTCTCTTACTTTGAAAATAGTGGAGTAAAATATTTATACTAAAGGCGACAAATAATAATATAATTCCCAGGGCAATAGCAAAACCAAACTCTCCCTTGGTACTCTCCAGGGCAATGGCAGTGGTCATAACCCGGGTACTTCCTTTTATATTTCCTCCCAACATCATAGCGGCCCCAACCTCGGCAATTACTCTTCCAAATCCGGTAATTACCGCAGCTAACACTGCATAACGGGCTTCTTTAATTACCATCCAGGCAGATTGGGCTTCGGTTGCTCCTAGAGTTAATGCCGTATTCCTAACCCTTTTATCAATTCCCTGTACTGCCGAATGAGTGAGAGCAATAATTATAGGGACAGCTAGTATAAACTGACCGATAATCATAGCTGAAGGGGTATATAATAATTCAAAGATTCCCAATGGTCCTCTTCGAGAAATTAAAGAATAAACAATCAGCCCTATAACTACTGTTGGTAAGGCCAATAGGGTATTCACTAAAGCTACACTAAATCTTTTTCCCCAATAATCTTTTACCGCCATTAAAAATCCTAAATATACTCCCAATAATGAAGCTAAAATAACAGCAGTCAAAGATACTCTTAATGAAAGTAAGACAATATTGAATATTTCACTATCTAAAGTAAAGATTAATTGAAAAGCTTTATGTATCCCTTCAATAATAAAATCCAAAATAGCACCTCGATATAAATAAATTCGTATTTCGTATTGCGTATTGCGTATTGCGTTCGGATTTAAAAGACAAAAAGAAAAAAATATACAATCTTAAATATATAGCTAATTAATTACTACATTTTACCCATCACTATTTCTTTCTGTCTTCTAACTTCTGGATTCTGACTTCTATTTTCTTCACGCGATACGCAATACGCGATACGCGAATTACTATTCGCTATTTAATTGCCATTGGATGGAAAAGGATTTCTCCGTCAATTTCGTATTCTCTAATAATTTTTTGTCCTTCTACGGAAGTAACCCAGGCTATGAACTGCATGGCTTCCATATACTTCACATGAGGATACCGGTCAGGATTGACAGCTATTACTCCATAAGGATTAAAAAGTATTGGATCTCCTTCACTAAGAATAACTAATCCTATCTTATTTTTATAGGCAATAAAGGTTGCTCTGTCACAAAGAACATAGGCCTGTTTTTCATCGGCAATTTGTAAGGTTGCACCCATTCCTTGACCTGCTTCCATGTACCATTCTCCCTCAGGGACAATGTTGGCAATTTTCCATAAACCTTTTTCTTTTTGATCGGTACCAGAATTATCTCCCCGGGATACAAAAAAAGCTTTTTGATTAGCTATCTTGGTCAAGACATAAGCTGCGCTTTTTTCCTCTTTAATTTTTGCCGGATCATTAGATGGTCCAAGTACAATAAAATCATTATACATGACATCTCTACGATTTACTCCATATTCAGCTTCAATAAATTTATCTTCCGCTTCTCGAGCGTGTACAAATAATACATCTGCATCTCCATTCTCTCCCAATTTCATAGCTGCCCCTGTTCCTACCGCAATAACATCTACTTTAATATTATATTTCTCCTCAAAAGGCGGAAGTAACTTAGCTAATAAACCTGAATTTTCTGTGCTGGTAGTCGTAGCCATTTTTAAGTGAATTGGTTCAGCGAAAACCGTACCCATTAATAATAAACTAATACTTAATATCAATATTGCTTGAAAAATAATGTTTTTTTTCATTTTTCTGAGATACTCCTTTTTACTCATTTTAATTTTAATTTTAGTTAAATACCAAACAAAAAAACCAACACTGTGTCCGGTGTTGGTTAATAAGTTTAATTCATAATATCAGTCCTCCTTTCCAAACACGGGAGGAATAAGAGTTTCCTCTTATTCCTTATCGGCTAATCCACCATCGTTTTCACTTTAGGTGTGATAGCTCGGAGATTATTTTTTTATAAAAGAACAATAAGAAATATCTTTGCATATTATAATATTTTTTCTGTATTTAAGCAAGAAT
>JBAUBA010000332.1:0-3300 GCA_049676265.1 Atribacterota bacterium | reverse complement strand
CGATTAAATCCCACCTGTAATTTTACTCCTGCTTTTTTAACTGCAGTGATAGCCTGGTCAATTTTATCTATATCTAAAGCGATAGGTTTTTCGCAAAAGATGTGTTTGCCCGCTTCAGCTGCTTCGGAAATTATTTGAGCATGAGTATCAGAAGAGGAACAAATAATTACCGCATCGATATCTTTATTTTCTAATAAACAATGATAATCTTTTTCTGCAATAGGGATTTCAAGATCTTTAGCAATTCTTTGGGCAGCTTTTTCAAGTACATCAACAACCCCCAAAACATTAACTCCTGAAACTTGATATTTTAAATTTCGCGTATGCATTCTTCCAATTCTGCCAACCCCAATTACACCTATATTCACTTTTCTCATAATATATATTTTCTCTTTTGTTTATTTTTTAATCTATAAATAAATAATTACACAAATTATTATTTCCTAAAAAGTGTAAAAATATTATTTTTCTTAAATTTCTTCTATCATTTCCGCTACAGTTTACACCTACGAATGATTTTCTAGTAAGTTTTTAAGCACAACTTAACTGGCTCTTTAATATATACGCAAACGCTTGCATTATATTTAAATAATTTTTAACCTTACTTTTTATTTTGATTTAACCAAAAATTTCTTGGTTTGATATCCAATCCAAACTTTTTATATTTAATTTCATTTGCAGATAAATTATAAGTCCAAAGAAAAAATATAGAAAACTCAAGAAGTATTGTAATAATTATGCAGTCGATTGCAGGTAGTTTATTTTACAATAAGTCAATCCTTCTTGTCAAATATCTGTTTTTATAATATTCTATGATAGAATTGACTTTACTGCGTTTAGGACAAATAAATAGTTACCATTCTCTGTCGATCCCTCTCGAATTCAGAAGAAAATGTAGTATTGTAGCACAATTTGATTTATATACAAAAATCATTTTTAAATTAATATCAAGTTAATACTATTTGACAAATAAAAAAGTAAAATGAATTATCTTTAAAGATTGCTTTCTATCTTTATTTTCTGCTATAATGCCTAGAAATAGAAATTGAAAGAATTAAATTATTTATTTGAGACTAGAGATAACGAGATGAAAAGTACTGATAAGTTATATGATATTGCTTTTATAGGGCATTACACTAAAGACACAATTATATCTTCCACCGGCACCAGAGTTGTTGATGGTGGGACATTTAATTATGGAGCCAGTGTAGCTGCGAGAATGGGGTTAAAAGTGGCGGCAATTACCCGCTTGGCAAAAGAAGATTTCCATGTAGTAGAAAAACTAAAACACTTAGGAGTAGATGTATTCGCGTATATTTCCCCTCAGTCTACTTGTCAGCGTCTGGAATATCCTACTTCCAACTTGGATGAACGAATCATATATGTAACCAGTTCAGCAGGTCCTTTTGCTTCTGCAGAGATAGAAAAAATTCAAGCACGGGCAATCGTAGTAGGTGCATCTATGCGTGATGAGATTAGTTTGGAAGTTATAGAGGAACTGGCACAAAAGAAAACTATTCTTACCGCTGATGTGTAGGGCTTTGTTCGGGTAAATGATAACGGTAAATTAGTGTATAAAGATTGGCCTGAAAAACAATCAATACTTTCTCGTTTATACATACTAAAATCCGATGCAGTAGAAGCAGAAATGTTGCTTGGTGAATCTAACCTTCGTAAAGCTGCCCAAAAAATCGCTGACTTAGGTCCACGCGAAGTGGCAATCACTCATCGCAATGGTCTTTTGGTTTATGCTGATGGCAATTTTTATGAAGAAAAATTCTTTCCCAAAGAAATTATTGGAAGAAGTGGTCGGGGAGATACTTGTATTGCCTCTTATGTCGCCAAACGATTAAGTGATACTCCTCGAGAAGCTACTATCTGGGCGGCCGCTGTAACCAGCCTGAAGATGGAAGTAGAAGGTCCTTTTCAACGAACAATGAAAGAGGTTAATGATCTAATTCAGAGTAAATACAAAAGATGAATGCTATTTACAAGATAAGAAGCCTTCCTTGTAGATTTAATTTACTGTGTAAAGCTTTTCTTATCTCCTGTTTTTCCCTATAAGATCTTATGTGTTCATAACCGTTTTCCTGCCAAGGAGGAGAAGTAAGGAGCGATTTTTCAAATACCTTTAAAAATTTATCTTCAAATTAACCCTTATGTTTTTTCTATAAATCGTTGAAATGCCTCAGAAAAATTATTCCATCAATTTATTTCACTGGTAGCTAATTAGTTGGCTAGTTTGATACTATATCTTGAACTAACTAAGCAGATAAACAGCTAACTATTTCTCACTATCTGCTCTTTTCCTCTTTCTTCACCATATACGATCTTCTATCTATATTCCAAAGGTACATATTCTTCGCATTTTTTGGGAACATAGATCTCTTTAAATTTGGTAAATCGTGGGAGAGGAGTTCCGATTAAAGGTAAAGCCCAATTTATAAATTCATTAGTTACATCTACTCTATCTCCGCTAATCCACTCCTGGGGGAATTCCCTTTCTGAATTAGCTACAGTATTTAAAAGTATTTTATCATAATTTACTTTGTAAGGTAAATCAGGATTTCTTACAATGGTCGACATAAAACCATTTTCCCCCGATAAAGCAATTTTGGTAGCATACACTCCCACCTGATAAGCCTCTTTTTTATCAATTTCAGATACGTAGGAAATCTCTCTTCTCTGGCGAGTACCCGGCCTTTCCGAGCGCGCTATCCCTCTAACTATCAATCTGCTTTGCGCTCTTCCCTGGTTATCTTTTCTGTCTGTTCCGTTAAGATAATTAATCAATGCCTGTTCTACTGTATTTTCAGAAGCGCTAAATTGGGCATGGCCAAAACCATCCCGCAGTATTCCCAAATCCCCCACATTTACCCCTTCTCCGATAACCACTATACATCTTCTCTGTTTTTTTAATTTTTCATTAACCTTTTCGGTAATAAATTCTAAATTACCTTGATAGTCATCTTTGGATAGAGATTCTGGCAAAATTATTAGTAAGGGTACTTCTCTTTTTGGATCAGCCAATCTTGCTGCTGCCGGAATAAAACCAATTTTTCTCCCCATTACTCCGATTACTAAAACGGGGTCACTGGTATAGCTGGCTTTATTTTCTTCGTTTGCTTCCAATATATTAATAGCTAAATTCCGAGCTACACTCCCATACCCCGGGTCATGATCACATACCGCAAATGTTCCATTAGCTTGTAATGGTCCTCCTACATCATTATCAATAGTTTTAGGGATACCTATACAAATCAGTTCTAAATTATTCCGTTTAGCCAATTCATTTATTTT
>JBAUBA010000331.1:0-2836 GCA_049676265.1 Atribacterota bacterium | reverse complement strand
CTCACTTTAGCACTGGCAATTTCAATTCTATCTACTTTTACATCTTCCAGTAAAATCTTGGCAATGGTTAATTTCTCCTGGGGAGAATAACTTACACCCTTCATTTGTTCTCCGTCTCTTAAAGTAGTATCCATTATTTCTATTTTCTTGTTCATTTTAATCACTTCCTTTTATATTAGTCGTTAGTGAATAGTGAATAGTCGTTAGTTTCAAATACAATTTTTTAGTTTTCAGTTATCAATTACAGCGAAAAACTATAATTTAGAATTCAAAACTTTTTTTCTGGTATTGGATATTGCTTATTACAGATAGGTTTTCCTTTTTGTCATTCTGATTCCTGAATTCTATCTTCTGGCTTCTATTCTCTTCACGAAATACGATTCACGAGATACGAGATATGAATTTGCAACCGGGTAACTAACCAAATAACTAACCATGAGTAGCTGAAACTAAAATATAAGCTTTTCTGTTTACCGCCTTAAGATAAGCCCTTATGCTGGCTTCTAAGGTATCAGTACTTGTACTCCTACCTGTAAAGATATTCCCTTTCTCATCTCTTATCTTTACCGTCGCTTCCCCTTGGGCATCCTTACCTTTAGTTAAAGCCCGTACATTATAATCGACTAATTTTAGCTTAAATTTGGTAATACGATCTATTGCCTTAAAAGCAGCATCTACCGGACCATCTCCACAGGCTGCATCTTCATATTGTTTGTCCTGGTATAATAATCTTACTGTTGCGGTTGGTAAAGTGCTATTACCAGTATTTACATGAAAATAGTCCAGTTGAAAGGTCTCTGGGATTTTACCTATTGTCTCTTCGGATACAATTGCTTCTAAATCTTCAATAAAAATCTCTTTCTTTTTATCTGCCAACCTCTTAAATTTTTCAAATACTTCATTTAATTTATCTTTATCTAAAGTATAACCCATCTCTTCTAATTTATTCTTAAGGGCGTGCCGTCCTGAATGTTTTCCCAAAACCAAACTATTGCTTTCTAAACCTACTGATTGAGGGGTCATAATTTCATAAGTAGTACGCTCTTTCAATATTCCAGCCTGATGAATACCTGCCTCATGAGCAAAGGCATTTTTCCCCACTATCGCTTTATTAGGCTGAACCGTAAAGCCAGTTAATTTGCTCACCAATCTACTAACAGGATATATTTGTGTAGATTTAATCCGGGTAACTTTGTGATAAATATCCTTCCTGGTTTGAATGGCCATAACAATCTCTTCCAAAGAAGCATTTCCTGCCCTCTCACCAATTCCATTTATAGTACACTCTATTTGAATAGCCCCGTTTTTTATTGCTTCCAAAGAATTAGCCACAGCTAACCCCAGGTCATTATGACAATGAACACTAATAATTGCCTTTTCGATATTAGGGACATTTTCTTTAATATCTTTTATTAATCTGCCAAATTCTTCTGGTTGGGCATACCCTACTGTATCAGGTACATTTATTATAGTAGCACCAACCTTAATTACTTCTTCAAAAATTCTGTATAAAAATTTTTTCTCACTCCTACTGGCATCTTCAGCAGAAAATTCCACTTCCGGACAGAGCTTGCGGGCATATTTTACCGCCTCAACTGCCTGCTCTAAAACTTGTTCAGGAGAAAGCTGCAGTTTATACTGCATATGAATAGGAGAAGTGGCAATAAAAGTATGGATTCGTGGCCTTTCGGAATACTTAATTGCCTCCCAGGCCCGTTCAATATCTTTCTTTACTGTTCGAGCCAAACCAGCAATGGTACAACCTTTAATGCTTTGAGCTACCAACTTCACCCCTTCAAAATCCCCTGGCGAAGCAATGGGGAAACCAGCTTCTATGACATCTACATTAAGATTCTCTAATTGCCTGGCTACCTCCAATTTTTCATCAGTATTGAGTGATGCACCCGGACATTGTTCTCCATCTCGAAGTGTGGTATCGAAAATTATAATATTATCTATCATCTTATTCCCTCCACCTTTATTTCCTTTTAACTTTTTTTCTTGAAATATTTACTCGGAATAGTAACTTCCGATTATTTTAATAAAAGTTGTACATTCCTCTAAAGATTTCAAAGCTCCTTGAGTTTCTTTCTCGTGTAACCCTTTTTCAAAATCAGTGTAAAAAATATACTCCCATGGTTCTCTTTTACTAGGTCGTGATTCTAATCTGTTTAAATTGATATCTCTTAATGCAAATTCTTTAAGACAGCGATAAAGCGCTCCGGGTTTGCTCACTACTGCAAAAATAATTGAAGTTTTATTATTTTTAGTATCTAAATTCATTTCGGGTGATAAGATTAAAAAACGAGTGTAATTGAATTTGTTGTCCTGAATGTTTAAACTTAATATTTTTAATCCATAGAGTTCTGCCGCCCAACTACTGGCAATAGCAGCTATATTATTTTCCTTAGCCTCTTTAATCATCTTTACACTCCCGGCAGTATCATATGCAGAGATAACCTGACAGGAAGGTAGATTTCTTGATAAAAATTCTTCACACTGAGCCAATGCTTGAGGATGAGAATATACCCTTTCAATTAATTTAAAATCAATTTCTTCCTTAGTTATTAAACAATGTTCAACCTTTAACTTCACTTCTCCCACCGCAAATAATTTTTGGTGTAATAAAAGGTCGTGGACCTCATTTATCCCGCCGGTCTGAGAATTTTCTGTAGGCAAAATACCGTATTCGGCTTCTTTGTTATTTATTTTTTTAAAAACCTCACTAAAACTTTTACAAGGAAAAGGATCTATAGAGTTTCTAAAAAATTTGAGAGCTGCAATTTCACTAAAAGCTCCTCTTTCTCCCTGAAAGGCAACTTTATTTTTCAATCTC
>JBAUBA010000330.1:0-1585 GCA_049676265.1 Atribacterota bacterium | reverse complement strand
TGATAATTTTTCTGCAGCAATAACCGGAGTTTACATCCATAGTCTGGCTGGCAATTTAGCCCGAGACATCAAAGGAGAAAGAGGTATGATAGCCGGTGATATCTTATCTCAAGTTCCTCAGGCTTTTATGAATTTAGAATAAATAAAGGCAGTAATAGTATTGTAGCGGATAGCGTTTAGCGTAGAGCGTATAGTTGAGGAAAAAATAAAGAAGTAAATAGTTACAAGATACAAGTTGCGAGTTACAAGTAGGGGCAGACCTTGTGTCTGCCTGCAGTGAGCGATATGTAGGGGCTTGATTTATCAAGCCCACAAAACTCGGGTCGGATAAATTCGACCCCTACATTAAAAGCAATATTTTATATGAAAAAGTTTTGAATTTTAAATTATGGTTTTTAGCTTTCCGCTCTAAGTTTTTAATTTAATATAAGAATAATTAGTAAATTATAAAAAATATTTACACTACACGCTAAACGCTCTACGCTATACGCTAAATTTAGTACGATATACGAAACAAAAGAAAGGGAGACCTAAAAATGCAAGAACTATTAGGCCCTACCTGGATAGAGGTAAATCTTGATGCGATTGCCCAAAATGTAAGAAACATTAAAAAATTAATAGGTGAAAAAACAGAATTAATGGCGGTAGTTAAGGGCAATGCTTATGGGCATGATGTTTTAGAGGTAGTTCCAGTGGTTTTAAATAATGGCGCGACTAGATTAGCGGTCGCTCGTTTAGAAGAAGGTATTTTTCTCCGCAAAGCAGGCATCACTGTTCCCATTTTAGTCCTTGGTTTAACTTTAAAACAACAAGCAGAATTGTTGGTATCATATAGTATAACTCCCACAGTAAGTGAATACGAAATGATAGAAGAGCTTTCTAAGTTTGCGGTAAAAGAAGAAAGGACGGCGAAGGTCCATCTTAAAGTGGATACCGGTATGGGAAGAATAGGAATTCTCCCCGATCATATTTTAGACCTTGTCAAAAAAATAAAAGCTTTGAAAAATATAGAAATAGAGGGTATTTTTACCCATTTTTCAGTTGCCGACGAGAAAGATAAGACTTATACTGAAATGCAATTTAAAAAATTTATGGATGTTTTAACTGTTTTAGAAAACGAAGGAATAAGAATTCCGGTAAAACATGTAGGAAACAGTGCTGCGCTTCTTGATTTACCGCATATGTGCTTAGATTTGGTAAGACCGGGAATCTCTGTATACGGACTTTATCCATCAAGAGAGGTGCAGAAGACCGTAAAATTGATTCCTGCTCAAGCTTTTAAAACACGAATAGTTTTTTTGAAAGAATTACCCACGGGAGAAGATATCAGCTATGGTCGAACCTACACTACTAACCAAAGAAGAACAGTTGTTGCGTCTTTACCAGCAGGGTATGCTGATGGTTATAATCGGCTACTTTCTAATCAAGGACAGACCCTGGTAAGAGGAAGGAGAGTCTCTGTAATTGGTCGAGTATGTATGGATCAAACCATGATAGATGTTACTAATCTTCCTCAAGTGGAAGTAGGAGATGAAGTAGTGTTATGGGGAAAACAGGGACAAGAAGAAATAATCGTAGAAGAAAT
>JBAUBA010000329.1:0-3523 GCA_049676265.1 Atribacterota bacterium | reverse complement strand
GCTTCCAGAGTATAAATCAACCCTCTTAACGGCCCTTGTAAGATAAATACTAAAGAATAAAGTGGAGATTTTACTCCGTTAATCATTTGGGCAATAAGGACATCTTTCGAAGGCAGAGAAGCTATTTCCATAATTTTCTCCGGGCTAAAAACTCTTCCGTCTATCAGACCAGATTTGACCTTTAAGTCAATTTTGTTTTTTTTAAAATACTCTTTTAGTAATCTAGCCGGGGCAACTCCATCATCACTGCAGAAAGCTATTGCGGTACAACCGATTAGATCTTTGGTCAGATCTTCTACGTTCAACTCTTCGCTGGCTTTTTCCAATAAAGTATTTTTTACTACTTTAAATTCCACCTTCTCGTCTTTTAATTCATTTTTAAGGCTGCTAATCTGAGATACATTCATTCCCTGATAATCGGTTAAAACTACTCCTGTGGATTCTTTTAATTTTGCTATCAAATCCTGGAGTATCTCTTTTTTAGAATCTTTACTTAAAGCCAAAACTTATCCTCCTTTCTAACTCTATTAGATATTTTGCTCAATAAAAAACCTTCCCTTAGATCAATCTATAAGGAAGGTGAAACTAGTGTAAGTTTATTCACTTTGTTCTCACCTCGGCAGGAAGATATTTTAATATCAATTAAGTTATCTCTTAACAACTCCTGCTGTCTAAGGTATATCTAAATTTACAAGTATTATATTTTATCTTTTTATTTTTACTAATTCTATATTTTTTGTTTTTCTATCCAAGCATCTATTTTTTGGGGATCTATGTGAACCCCTGGCCCCATAGTAGATGAAACAGCGATGCTGCGTATGTATCTTCCTTTGGCGGCTGATGGTTTAGCTTTAATAATAGCGCCGACAAAGGTAATAAAATTTTCTAATAACTTTTCTTTATCAAAATTTGTTTTTCCTAAGGGTGCGTGGACTATACCAAATTTATCCGCCCGGTATTCTACTTTCCCTGCTTTCACTGCTTCTACGGTATTTTTTATATCAAAAGTAACAGTTCCAACTTTAGGGTTAGGCATTAGACCTCGGGGACCCAATACTTTGCCTAATTTTCCCACTATTTTCATCATATCTGGGGTCGCTATAGTGGCATCAAAATCGGTCCATCCTTTTTGTATCTTTTCAGCTAAATCTTCTGCTCCTACAAAATCAGCCCCGGCTTCTTCTGCCTCTTTTGCTTTCTCTCCCTCGGCAAAAACAACAATTTTCACTTTTTTACCTGTGCCATGAGGTAAATCTGCCGCTCCCCTTACCTGTTCCTCTGAACGACGAGTATCGATACCTAATTTAATCGCAATATCGATAGACTCTTCAAAATTCGCCCAGTGAAGATTTTTAACTAAATCTAAAGTTTCTTCCGGTTCGTAAAACTTATCTTTTTGATAATTTTTAATGGCCTCTAAATATTTTTTACCTCTTTTTCTACTCATCCTTTTCCTCCTTGTGGTATTATTGGATTTTATCCTTCCACATAAGCTTACGCTTTACTTATTGTTCTCTATCTCTATTCCCATGCTTCTGGCAGTGCCTTCAATTATTTTCATAGCACCTTCTAAATCATTAGCATTTAAATCGGGCATTTTACGTTTAGCAATCTCTTCAATTTTTACCCGGGATAACTTTGCCACTTTTTCTTTATTGGGTATCCCTGATCCCTTTTCTATTCCTGCTGCTTCTTTTAATAAAAAAGCAACTGGAGGCTTTTTGCAAATAAAAGTAAAAGACCTATCCTCATATACATTTATAATTACGGGTATTACAGTTCCAACATCTTGTCTTGTTTTCTCGTTAAAAGCCTTACAAAATTCCATAATGTTTAAACCATGCTGACCTAAAGCCGGGCCTACCGGTGGTGCGGGATTAGCATTACCAGCTGGTATCTGTAATTTTATTACGGAAACTATTTTTTTTGCCATTAAATTCCTCCTATAACTAGTCGTTAGTATATCGTATTGCGTATCGCGTTAAGAAAATCAGTAGTCTGAAGAATACAAAATAACTTAATAAATAATATAAACTTATAATCTAAAATAATTCTGAATACTGGATTCTGCCTTCTGGCTTCTACCTCATTTATGAGATACAATTCACGAGATGCGAGATACGAATATAGTTTTGCATTTTGCGCTTTTCGTTTTTCGCTATTAATATTTCTCTACGTCATTAAAACCTAACTCAACGGATGTCTCTCGACCAAAAATTGATAGAAAAACTTTCATTTTATTTTTTTCGTAATCTACTTCTTTCACTTTTCCCGTATACCCGGTAAATGGGCCAATGATAATTCTAATATTTTCTCCTACTTCGACATCTAATTTAGGTACTTTCTCGCCCTTCCCCATCTGTTTTAATATATTATCTATTTCTATTTCTTTTAAAGGTACCGGTTTTCCCCCTGAACCTACAAAACGAGTAACTCCGGGGGTATTCCTTACTGCTTGCCAGGAATTATTATCCAATATCATTTCTATCACTACATATCCTGGAAATACTTTTTTTTGCACATATTTTCTTTTGCCAGATTTTACCTCTAAGACTTTTTCAGTAGGTATTAATACTTGGAAAATCTGATTCTCCATTCCCATGGATTTAATTCTTTGTTCTAAATTTATTTTTACTTTGTTTTCGTATCCTGAATAAGTATGAACTACATACCATTTTTTTTTATTTGAAGTCATCGTAACCAATTAACTCTCTTCCTTTTTACCACAAAATAGCAAATATTTATTGTGTATTATTTCATAAATAAAGTTAGTGCTTTAGTAAAAAATATATCGACTAGCCCAATAAAAATGGAGGCAATAATTATAGTAGAAATAACTACTATTGTGCTATTTTTGAGATCTTTTTTGGAAGGCCAGATAACTTTTTTTAATTCAGCCATAGCTTCTTTTATAAAACCATTTATTTTATTGAAAATATTTTTTAGTTTCATTTTGTTCCCAATTTAATTTTTATTTTTTTCTATTGTAATAAAAAATGGCAGGCCCGGCAGGATTTGAACCTGCAACCCCCGGATTTGGAGTCCAGTGCTCTGCCGTTGGAGCTACGGACCTTAACAATTTTTAAATAAAACTTTTAAGCTAAAATTATTTTATTTCCTTGTGTAAGGTATGAGTTTTACAAAATTTACAGTACTTTTTAAGTTCTATTCTTTCTGGAGTATTTTGCTTATTTTTGTATTGATCATAATTTCTATTTTTACACTCATTACAAGCTAAAACTATTCTTTGTCTCATTAAAAATTTCTCCTAATAAAAGATAAAATTACACAAGCCTAAATTTACCATACTTTATACTCAGTGTCAAGAATTTTCGTATTGCGTATCGCGTAAAACTCAAAACTATTTCGGATAATGTAATATTCTCTATAGAGGCGTGCAATACGCCCCTACTTCTTTACTTATTAATATTCATTCGTATTTTGTATCTTGTAACGCAATACGCGATACGCGATACGCAATACGATTTTATTCAACTATCTCACTTACCACTCCGGCACTGAT
>JBAUBA010000328.1:0-6648 GCA_049676265.1 Atribacterota bacterium | reverse complement strand
ACAACCGGTATATCAACTTGGTTCTACGGCTGCCGAACTGCTAATAAAAAAGATAGAAGATGAAGAGAAAAATTTAGATTATAAACCAACCGTAGTAATTCTAGACACAGAGCTAATAATTAGAAATTCCACCAAAAGGCTGAATACTCATCGTAAATTAATGTATAAATAGTCACTACACTTTTTGCTGACGAATATTTTATGGAACCGATTTATCTTTAAAAGGCCGGATAAAAATAATTTTTTAAAGTACAAATTTTAAAACCATATCCAGCAAGAAGTACTTTGATAAAAAACTGGAGGTGATATAAAAAAAATAATGTATCGAGAGTTTAGTATTTAAAAATAAAAGGAGGATTTTGTCGTGAAGAAAGATAAATTTTTAAAAATTGCTTTGACAGTTTGTTTACTCGTAGTTTTGACTTCTATGGTGGTTCTCGCTGAACAACCAAAGTATAATTTGAAATTTTCTACCGCTGCCACCCCCTTAGAACCACAAACTCAAGGTTTTATGAAATTTGCTGAAATGGTAGAACAGTTAACCGGTGGAAATATCAAAGTAACCATATATCATTCCGGACAGTTAGCAGATCAAAAAACTCAAGTTCTCGGAACTATGCGCGGGGATATTGATATATGTGATGGTTCGCCTTCGTGGTATGCTGATTTAGTCCCCTATCCGGAAATCGGAGTATTGGAAGCTGCCTATGTATTTAAAAGTTTAGACCACCTTTATTATGTGGTAAATGGTCCTATTGGGAAAGCTTATTGGGATGAATTGAGAAAGAAATCCGGCTTAGTAGTTCTAGACACCTGGTTTTTGGGAACCAGAGAGTTAAATTTAACCAAAAAAGCCGGAGTAGTTAGGACTCCCGAGGATCTTAAAGGGGTTAAATTAAGAATGCCCGGTTCAGAGGCCTGGATGGACGTCGGTCGTGGATTAGGTGCTCAACCTACTCCCTTGGGATTCAACGAAGTTTATATGGCTTTGAAGACAGGGACCATAGACGGACAGGACAACCCATTACCCACCGATTTTTCCAGCAAATTTTATGAAGTCACTCACTATATAGTCTTGACTGATCATCAGATGACTATTATTAACCCCACAATTAATGAAAAAGTTTGGGAGAGTATGCCGGAAGATTATAAAGTGTATATGAAAAAAGCATTATTAATCGGAAGAAATTACTGCAACCAATTAGTTTTAGAGCAGGAAGCAAGTTTGCTGGCTAAATTCCAAAACGAATTTGGTATGGAAATAATCATTCCGGATAAAGCCGCTTTTATGGAAAACACCAAGAAAATGTATGTTAAAAATGATGAAATTTGGGGTAAAGGGGTATACGAAAAGATACAAAATGTAAGTGCAGAGGTATATGAAGCAGAATAATTTTTAGCAAAAAATATCCTGTATTGCTTAATAGAGGGCAAGAGATTTAGCCTCTTGCCCTCTATTAAAAGTTAGATTAATTTAGAAAAAGCGTGGTTGATTTAATGGAATTATTAAAAAAAATTTATCACTTTATAATTATTTTTTTTGAAGAAATTCTTTCCACGGTAGCCCTAATAACTTGTGCCTCAGCAATCGTTATTCAAGTTTTCTATCGATATTTTCTTAATATTTCTTTAGAGTGGCCCTTCGAATTATCTATTTATGCTTATATCTGGACCTTATATCTGGGTGCTGCTTGGGGGGTAAGAGAAGGACACCATGTAAAATTTAATATTTTATATGATAAATTACCTCCAAAAATTCAAAAGACGGTTAATATAGTTTTTAATTCCATCACCACCGCTGTTTTTATTCTTATTTTTAGACCTGTTTGGGAATATAATTTATTTAATTACCGGATAAAGACAGTTGCCCTTAAAATCCCCTGGACTTATGTTTTTATGGTATTTTCCATATTTTTAATCCTTACTATAATTCATAATATTGAGTATATAATTTGTGATATTAAATTTTTATTAAACAATAAAGATACAGATAGAACAGGAGATAAAGTAAAATGCTTATAACTATATGGGTAGTTTTATTTGCAATTATGTTTATTTTTGGATATCCCATTATCTTTTCGATTTCCGTACCTTCGATGATTTATATTATTTTGGCTGATATAAGTCCTGCAGTAATTGTAGATAGTATGGTTATAGGTTTTGAAAAGAAATTTGTTTTACTTGCAGTACCGTTATTTATTTTAGCTGCCAAAATAATGAATGAAGGTATGATCACCGAGCGCCTTTTTAATTTTGCTAATAAGATGGTAGGTTCGCTTAAAGGTGGTTTGGGACATGTCAATGTATTGGCTTCAGTTATTTTTTCGGGGATGACCGGTTCAGCAATCGCCGATGCCTCAGGTCTGGGATTAATAGAAATAAAGGCTATGAATGACGCCGGATTTGATCCTGAATTTAGCTGTGCGGTTACTTCTGCGAGTGCAACTATTGGTCCTATTATTCCTCCCAGCATTCCTATGGTAATTTATTCGATGATTTCTGGAGCTTCCTTGGGTCATCTATTTATCGGTGGAATTATACCCGGTCTTTTTTTGGGGTTGGCCATGATGGCCTATATTGCTTACATCTCCCACAAACGGAATTACCCTGCCGGTGAAGCCTTTAACTTGAAAAATTTAACTAAATCTTTTTTTAAGGCTTTTTTCCCGCTTTTAACTCCGGTGATTTTATTATGGGGCATCTACGGCGGAGTGTTCACCCCTACTGAAGCTGCTGCCGCTACAGTTTTTTATGCTTTAATCTTATCGGTAGTCGGTTATCGTGTTTTAGGGTTTAAAAAATTAATAATTATTTTTAAAGAGTCTGCTTTAAGCACCGGTTATGTATCAGCTATGGTTGCCGCTGCACTTGTTTTTAGTTATATTGTTTCTCGGGAGCAATTGCCAGTAGCTTTAACTAATTTTGTTATGAATTCAGGAATTATTACTAATAAATATATGTACTTGCTATTTGTAAATATATTTTTATTATTATTGGGTTGTATTATGGATCCCATTGTAGGAGAATTAATCGTGATGCCCATACTAATACCAATCGCTATTTTCTTCGAAATCGACTTAATTCATCTCGGGGTTATCTCGGTTTTGAATGCGATGATCGGTCTTTCTACTCCGCCTTATGGAGAAAATTTATTTATTGTTAGCGCTTTATCTGGAGTTCCTCTGGGAGGAATAATCAGAGAAATGTGGCCTTTTCTTGCTGTTTTAATAGGCGTATTATTGGCTTGTACTTATATTCCAGGGATTGTTCTGTGGTTGCCTAAATTAGCGGGATATGTTCCTTAAAAGAAGCATTTAGATTTAACTAAGGGGAGTAATTTTCCTTTTTTTGTCTATATATTTATCAAAAATAATGGGAAGGGGCGGTTGAAATGAAGTGCAATCTTGATTTACTAAATATGTACTATCAAGAATTAGAGCAGTCCAGTAGAGGTAATTTAGATAGGGCAATTGAAAAGATTATAGAAGTAAAGAAAAAAAACGGAAAAATAATGATAGTTACCGGGAGCGGACCGAATATTCATGAGGGAGTTACGGTCTTAATCTCTGAATTAATGGATAAAGAGATTATAAATAGTGTTAGCACAAGTTCAGCGGTAATTGCCCATGAAATGGCCGGTAGTTTAGATAAGGTAAAAAGGGTAAAAGCGGATAAATTAGGATTTAAGCCAGGTAGTAATTTTCTCCCACGGGGGGATATTTTTGAATTTACCCAAATAAAAGATAGTGATTTAGAAAATTTAAGAAAAGAATTGGTTTTAAATGAAGAACTACTGAAAAAGTCAAAAAGTATAGATGGCGATGTTATTATAAAAGCTGCCGGGAATATGGCTTATCCTATGGGTTTCAGAACAGAAATACTTTCTCGAGAAATTCTTAATATTGCTCAGACCTATAATCTTCCCTTTGAAGAAGTGGCAGGCTGGGGAGCAGATAAAAGAACAATGATTGGAAAAGGAGCAGAGAAAGGGTTCCCAGTAATAGTTAGTGTCCCCCAACTTGTTGGAGGAGGAGCCGTAGGGCTTTCTATAGGTGATAGTATCTCAGTTTCAGAAAGGTCTATGCGTATTGCCAGGATGTTGGAACAATCAGATATTATCATAGAGTCAGCAGTAGCTTTAACTCAAGAAATACATGACGGTCCCTTTGAATGTTATACCGGCCACGGGATTTGGTCTCATTGGATTGGATTTAGGACCTACAGTCTTAAAGAAAAAACTATAATCAGAATTGATTTGGACAAACAATTAATGAAAGCTAAATTAATGCAAAATGAGAATAATAAAATTCAAGAGGCTATTGATAAAGGATTACCTAAGACAAAAATTACAGGAATTCCTTTCCGAATGGAAATGTCCGCTTTTGCACGTCATGAAAATAGCATTCCTATTGTAGGAGATATTGGAAAGATATGGCCTATTATGGCTTGTAAAGTTGCCGATGAGTTAGGAATTTCTTTAGATTTTCTAAGCTATCCTCAGGAATCGGAAGAGGGGAAGAGGATGAGAGAGTGGATAGTAGAATATGTTAAACCAATAGACAGGAAAAAACTTTTACAAAGAGCCCAGCAATATAAATTATAAAGATTTTTTAAATAGAGAGGAGAAATTATTAAAAATGAAGGTTGTGGGAGTTATTCCTTCTCGATATAGTTCTACCAGATTACCCGGCAAACCTCTGAAAGATATTTGCGGAAAATCAATGGTCCAACGGGTATATGAGAGAGCCAAACAATCTAAACTATTGGATGAAGTTATTGTAGCGACAGATGATAAGAGAATTGTAGAAGAAGTGAATAGATTTAAAGGGAAAGTAGTAATGACTTCGGTTAATCATCCTAATGGTACTTCTCGAATTGCTGAGGCGGTCAAAAATTTGGATGTTGATTTAGTAATTAATATCCAGGGTGATGAGCCATTTATACGCTTTGAAATGATAGACGAACTTACTGAACTACTAATTAAAGATGATGATATTCTGATGGCAACTCTGTGCTATGAACTTCATGATAAAAATAAATTTAAAGATGAGAATGTAGTTAAAGTAGTTTGCGATATTTATAGAAATGCTTTATATTTTAGCCGCTCTTTAATACCTTATCCTAGAAAAGAAATAAATTTTAAGGTTTATGAACACATTGGTATTTATGGTTATAGAAAATCTTTTATACAGGAATTTGTAAAATTAGACAATACTCCTTTGTCCGTAATAGAATCTTTAGAACAGCTAAAGGTTTTAGAATACGGCTATAAACTATATGTTGCTGAAACTAAATATAATTATAATGCCTTAAGTATTGATACTCAGGAAGATTTAGAGGAAGCCAGAAGAATAATTAAAAACAAGCAAGATGCATAAAATTAAAAAACAATTTTTATATTTAATTAGAAGTTTTTATGATAATAAATAATAGATCCAGGCGTTAAGTGTATCATATAATATGCGGTGTATTTTTCTATTAGAATAATTCTATAGTAAAAAAGAAGGTGAAATTAATGAAAAGGATGAAGAATCTTGTAGTTCCCACAATTACTCCATTTGATGAAAAAGGCAAAATTGACCCAGAGGGAATCAAAGCACATTTTGATTTCTTAATTAAAGCCGGGGTTAAGGATTTTTATATTTTAGGAACTACAGGTGAAGTATTTTTAATAAATATAGAAGAGAGAAAAATAGTCGCTGAGTTGGCAGTAGAATATGTTGGCGAAAGAGGGAATATCTTTGTCCAGGTTGGTTCTATATCTACTAAAGAGGCTTGCGATTTGGCCCAACATGCTGAAAGTATAGGGGCAGCTGGTATCGGAGCGGTTACTCCTTTTTACTTTAATGTAAGTCAAAGAGAGATGGAAAATTATTATCTAGAGATAGCAAAAAGTGTGAGTAATGACTTTTCAGTCTATTTGTATAATCTACCTGGTTGTACTACCAATGATTTATTGCCTGAAACCGTATCTAAATTAGCCAGGGTAAAAAATGTAGTGGGAATTAAAAATAGTATGGAAGATATATTGAGATTGAGCCGATTAATCGATGAAACTCCGGATGATTTTGACGTAATCATTGGGTCAGACAATATCTTAATGTCAGCGATATTGTATGGAGCGAAAGGGAGTGTTTCGGGGAATGCTAATGTTTTTCCTGAAATTTTTATAGAATTTTACCAGGCTATAAAAGAAAAAAATTATGGTAAAGCACACGAAAAGCAAATTATCATAAGACATATAGCCAGGATATTAAAAAATGGAGCAAGTTTAGCTTATTTTAAACAAGCTCTTATTTATCGGGGGTTTATGCCAATATATACAAGAAAACCTTTGTTAAACCTTGACCAGAAGGAAAAAGATATATTAAATAATGAAGTAAAAGAAATTATTAAAAATTATCTTTAAAACATAACTGAAGATAATTTTAATTTATTTTAAGAAATTAAGTTCATTAACAATAATTATTGGAGAGGTGAAATATGCCAAATATCCAGAAAATACTACCCGGAAGTCTTCCCAAGGTCGGTATCCGTCCCATTATCGATGGACGTCGAAAGGGGATTAGAGAATCACTTGAAAAGCAAACTATGAGCATGGCGAAGTCTACCGCAGATTTGATTAGAAAAAACTTAAGACATTCTAAT
>JBAUBA010000327.1:0-2317 GCA_049676265.1 Atribacterota bacterium | reverse complement strand
TTATAAAGGATATTGCCCCTATAGTTGGTGGAAAAGGCGGGGGAACGAAAACAATGGCCCAGGCCGGAGGGCAAAAAGCAGATAAGCTAAACCAGGCCTTAGAAAAAGTATTCAATTTACCAATTCTCCAATGCACCGATTCTCCTATTAGAGAGAAATAAAACATATTTACCAATTTATCAATGCACCAATTCTCCAATTGGAGAAATATTAAATTAATATGAATCTATCGAGTATATCTCCATTCTTCCTGTAGGACAGGCGTCTCGCCTGTGATTCCGACTTTCCTCCCCCTTGAGGGGGGGGGAGTACTAAGGTGGGGGTGGATCTTTTAATTAATTAATCAATTGGCTAATTAGTCAATTGGTGAATGGGAGAATTTATTTTTTTGAGAATTTTAGGAATAGATTTAGGCGAAAAAAGAATCGGAATTTCTATAAGTGACGAATTGGGAATTACCGCCCAGGGGCTGCCTACAATTCATTCAATTAACGAAATAGAAGATTTAAAAAATATAAAAGAAATTATCGATAAATACGGAGTAGAAAAAATAGTTTTGGGTTTTCCCAAAAACATGAACGGCTCTATAGGTAAGCAAGCCCAAAAGGCTATATCCTTTGCGGAAAAGCTTAAATCATCTTTCCAGCTGCCCGTAGAGTTGGAAGATGAAAGATTAAGCACAAGCAAAGCTGAAAAATTTTTAATTGAAACTGACCGAAGTAGAAAAAAAAGAAAAAAAGTTATTGATAAAATGTCAGCAGTAATAATTCTACAGTCTTTTTTGGATAGAAGGATGATGAATAAAGAGATAAAAAAATGAACTTTATTGGTAAATTATTTTTCATATTTTCTCTGATTTTTTTGATTACTATCCTATTTATCACCTCTGTGTATTTCCCCTTGGAAGAAAATTCTACGACCCAAAAAGTTGTTAATATTCCCTCCGGAACTAACGCCAAAGAAATTGTGTATATATTAGAAAAAAATGAAATAATTAGAAAAAATAATTATACATTCAGAATTTTAATCAAACTAATGAAGTTAGAAGACCAATTAAAATACGGTGAATATAACCTAAAGCCCTCAATGAATATGCTACAAATACTGGATAAATTAGTAAAGGGAGAAGTAATAGTATATAAAATAACTATTCCGGAAGGCTATACCTCTTCTCAAATTGCAGAACTATTGGAGAAAAATGAGATCGCAGAGAAAGAAGCTTTTTTAAAATTAGTAAAAGATAGCGAAAAAACCCCGGAAGGTTACCTATTCCCTGACACCTACGAAGTGCCCAAAAAATATGGAGCAGAAAAGATGGTCAAAGTAATGTTAGCAAATTTTAACCAAGTTGCCTTAGTAAATAAATTTACAGATAAAGCTGAAGAAATTGGATTTTCTCTGGATGAAATCATTATTCTTGCTTCAATTATTGAGAAAGAAGCTAAATTTACTGAAGAAAAAAGTAAAGTATCATCTGTTTTTCATAATCGATTGAAAACAGGAATGAAATTACAATCATGTGCCACTATTCAGTATATTTTAGAAGAGCCGAAAGAAAAATTAGATGAAAATGATTTAAAGATAGAATCTCCCTACAATACATATCTTTACAAAGGTCTTCCTCCCGAGGCAATATGCAATCCCGGACTCGATTCAATCATGGCAGCCCTTGAACCGGAGGAAGAGGATTATTTATATTTTGTGTTAGGGGAAAATGGCAGGCATATATTTTCTAAAACCTACCAGGAGCATTTAAAAAATAAAAAATAACAAAAAGGTAAACAAAGGTGCCTGGCACCTTTGTTTACCTTTTAAGGAGTGAGATTATGGAACCACTATTAATCGGCATTGCCGGAGGAACCGGTTCAGGAAAAACTACAGTAGCCCGCAGGGTCTATGAAAGTTTAAAAGGAGTAAATGTAGTAGTGATTCAACAAGATGCATATTACATAGATTTAAGCCATCTTCCTTTAGAAGAAAGAAAGAAAATAAACTTTGATCATCCCTCAGCTTTTGATAGCGAACTGCTGATAAAACATTTAAAGAAATTAATTAAAGGGCAGGAAATTGAAAAGCCTAAATATTCATTTACGGATTATACCCGAAAAAAAGAGACAGAAAAAGTACTTCCCCGTGACATTATAATATTGGAAGGTATTTTGGTATTAGAAGAAGAAAAGATAAGGAACTTATTGGATATAAAAATTTATGTAGATGCAGATGAGGATGAAAGATTCATCCGAAGGTTAGTGAGAGATACAAAGGAGAGAGGGCGGTCAATGGAATCAGTAATCGAACAATATTTGACCGTTGTAAA
>JBAUBA010000326.1:0-3178 GCA_049676265.1 Atribacterota bacterium | reverse complement strand
TCCCCCAGTAACGGTTAGAATTTAAAACCCATTCAAATAGCTGATGCCCTTCTGGAGAAGGCCCAAATTGGGATTCATAGCTCTTGATAGTTTCTACCTTCATTTCCATCACTTTGCTTATATCCATTATAAAAGAAGGTTTGAGATTTAACTTTAAATGAGAAGCAATATAATAATATATTTTCTTTACATAAAAGGACCTGCCCTGCATCTCTGTTTTGCTGAGTTTTCCGTAGAAACGAGCAGCATCACAGATCTTTGAGGCAGCAACATGGTCCGGATGGGCATCTATCCAGTAAGGGGCAAAAAGGATATCTGGCTGAATTTTTCTGATGACCTCAGCTAACTCCTGACGGACCTCTATTTCATCCTGAAGATACCGATTGGGAAAATCAAGAGTAATTCTCTCTTCAATTCCTAATATCCTGCTTGATTTTACACTCTCTTTTTTCCTGGTCTCCGGATCTCCATGAGGAGTAGGCTCTCCGTCAGTTAAATCCACGATAGTAACTTGATGACCTGCTTCTGTAAATTTTAATATAGAACCACTCATTCCCAATTCCACATCATCGGGATGAGGGCCGACAGCTAATATATTAAGCATTTTTTCACCTCACTATCTATGATTTTTTGGTAATAGTCTAATCTCTTTTTCGGGTTGTCTAAATAATTACCAAAAGTACGGTCTTTATCTTTATAAATCATACTCACCGGCAGCTCTTTTACAGTCAGATTGTTTTTATAAGCCTGAATCCAGAGTTGAAGAGGAAGACCATATCCCTTTTCGGTTAATTCTAATTTTTTTAAGACTTCCATTCGATATACTTTAAATCCACAGAAAGAATCGGTTAGTCCGTAGCCGGTTATCTCATTAATTAGCCCGGTGATTTTACGATTAATTGTATATCGGTCTTTGGGCGGGGCATCAATCTGTTTTTGGGAAGACAGATAACGAGAACCAGAAATTATATCAAATTTTTCTTTTTTTATCTCTATAAAGAATTGAGGGATTAATTCCGGTTCATGTTGTTCATCACAATCCAAAGTCAGAAGGTATCGGTAATTATTGTCCCGGGCAAAATTAATTCCGTCAATCAAAGATTTACCATATCCTTCGTTTTTCGGGTGATTTATAATGATAACTTTCCCCTTAAGCTTAGCACAAGAAGCAATCTCCTCAACAATTTCTTTGCTCTCATCGGTGGAACCATCATTGATCACCAGCAGGTCTTCCGGTGAGTATTTTCTTACCTCTCTCAAAACATTAAAAATATGTTTTTGTTCATTGTAGATAGGGATAAGAATAAGGTTTTCTGTTTTTGGTTGATTATTCATAATTTCCCCACAACTGCCCGGGCGATAGAGAAAGAGTGATCATTTATTCTTTTAAGGATATTGATTAGATCCAAATGAACCCCGCTGGTTTTTTGGGAAAGTTCTATTCCCACATTTAGGCGGTTGATATGAGTCTTACGTAGATTTATTTCTAATGAATCAATGTGTTTTTTTTGATCGATTACTTTTTGAGCCATCCTTTGGTCCTGGAGTGCGAAAGCACCGACGGTATTTCGAAGGTTATTATAAACTTCTTGATGCATATTTTTAATCTCTTCCACCCCCTTTTCAGAAAATACCAGACTGTGATCTATCTTTTTTTCCACTAAAGGAATCAAATTTTTATCTATTAAATCTCCTATATGTTCCAGGTCATCGACAATATATAACAACCTGAATACTTCTTTGGAATGTTCTTCGGAGAGGGTTTCAAAACTTATTTTGGTTAAATATTTCGTTATTTCTCGAGAGAGATTATCCACAATCATATCTTGTGTGCTTATTCTATCCAGCAATCTTTCATCATTATCAATAAATACCTTCATAACGCCCAGGACCATCTCCTCTACAGCATTGGAAATTCGTAATATCTCTTTGCTGGCAAGATAAAAGGCAATTTCAGGAGTTTTTAGGGCGCCTAAATCTAAAAATTTTGGTTTTTGTAGTGATTCTACTTCTTCAGTTTTAGGGATAATTTTTTCTAAGAGTTTGGCGAATCCTCCAGTAAAGGGGAGAAAAATTATAGCATTGCTGATAACAACTATGGCATGAGCATTAACAATTTGTCGAGCAAGGTTTGTAGAGGTCTTTTGGACCAAAAATATTAATAAAGGAGTAAGCAAGAAGAATACAATAACTCCTACCAGTTTAAATATTAAGTTAGCCCAAATAACTCTCTTTGCGCCCCTGGTTGCTCCAATTCCTGCGAAAAGGACAGTCGTGCAAGTTCCTAAACGTGAGCCCAAGATTATCGGGATAGCCAGATTAAGAGATATAAGTCCTTGCATAGCCAGAGAAATAATTAAACCCATAGTTGCAGTACTGCTTTGGATTAGGCTAGTAAACAGCATACCAGATAACAGGGCCAATAAAGGAACGTGCTCTAAATTAGTTAATGTTTCCTTAAAGAGAGCGTGGTCTTTAAGGGGAGCAACTGATTCTGACATCACTTTCATGCCCAAAAAGATAAAACCTATGCCCAGCAAGATATTGCCTATAAATCTCTGTTTTCTTTTTCTCCCCAGAAGCTTTAAGGCAAATCCAAGAACAATGATTAAAAGGGCATAGTCAGACACCTTAAAGGCGATTATTTGATTAGCGACAATAGTGCCCATGCCGGTTCCGAGCAAAATGCTTAAGGTCTGACTCAAGCTCATAATCCCAGCGTTTACCAGACTTACCAATAAAGTAGAAGCTGCGGTGCTACTCTGGATAGTTAAGGTAATGATAATACCGGTCAATAAGGCGATTAATTTATTTTTAGATAGGGTGCTCAGGACCTGTTTTAGCTTATTGCCGAAGGTACTTTTTAGCCCTTCACTGGTAATCTGCATTCCATATAGGAAGAGAGCCAGACCGCCAATTAAACCCATCACCACAAAAAACATATGAGTCTCCCTCTAACCAAATAACAAAATTGACTTGTAATTCGAATTTTGTATTTTCCTTACGTTTATTACCCGCACCTATACGCTAAACGCTGTACGCTCCACGCTAGGTTTATTCGCTAACGATTAATTTATGCCAGCTTTTTATATAATACCCTGAAAGAGTAAATTTGTAAATTATAATTCTGTATGATATTATATAAAAAATTGAATAAATAAGTGGTGGAGATTTAGAG
>JBAUBA010000325.1:0-2487 GCA_049676265.1 Atribacterota bacterium | reverse complement strand
GCTATTGGTTATGCTAATCAATCTGGAATTCCCTATGGAGAGGGATTATTGAGAAATCACTATATCGGAAGAACCTTCATTCAACCGTTACAGTCAATAAGGGAAGGTTCGGTTAAAATAAAACTTTCCCCGATTAAGAAAATTTTACAGGGGAAAAAAATAATATTGGTTGATGATTCGATTGTTCGGGGAACTACCAGTAAAAAACTTATTGGACTTCTAAAAGAAGCGGGGGCGCGGGAAGTTCATCTACGAATAAGTTCACCGCCGGTTATGTGTTCTTGTTTTTACGGAATTGATACTCCCAGCAAAAAAGATTTGTGGGCTGCCAACCATAGTTTAGAGGAAACCAGAGAATGGTTGGGAACGGATAGCCTGGGTTATTTGAGCATAGAAGGGCTATGCAGTGTTTTTGATAAAATCCCTGCCGATAATTTTTGTTTAGCTTGTTTTAATGGAAAATACCCAATATAGAAAATCAGTATATAGTATATGGTAGATAGTATGTAACACAATATAAAAAGCACAAAACACAAAACTAGATTCGTATCTCTGCTTTACATTCTAATCTCCTCCCCCTTGAGGGGGGAGGATTAAGGTGGGGGTGTTAGGCTAAGGACTATTCACTATCGACTATATTGACCGGTAGACTGAAAAAAAAGAAAGGAAACTTAAATTAATGGGAAAATCTTATAAAGAAGCTGGCGTAGATATTAGCCTGGCCAATCAGATAGTTGAAAAAATAAAACCATTGATCGGTAAAACTTCTATTCCCGGAGTATTGGGTGGCATCGGCGGGTTTGGCGGATTATTTTCTTTAGCAGAACAGAAATATAAAGAACCGGTCTTGGTTTCGGGAACTGACGGAGTGGGGACTAAATTAAAGGTCGCCTTTACTCTCAATAAACATGATACTATTGGTATAGATTTAGTGGCAATGTCGGTGAATGATATCATTACCTGTGGGGCAAAACCTTTATTTTTTCTGGATTATATTTCCATTGGTAAACTATCAGAAAAAGTGGTTGTTGAGATTGTAAAAGGAGTTACCGAAGGTTGTAAAATGGCAGGTTGTGCTTTATTGGGCGGAGAAACTGCAGAGATGCCTGGATTTTATTCGGAAGGCGAATATGATTTAGCCGGTTTTGCCGTAGGCGTTGTGGAGAAAAGTCAAATAATCGATGGCAAAAAGATTAAAGAAGGAGATGCGGTAATAGGTATTGCTTCTAATGGATTACACAGTAATGGTTTTTCCCTGGTGAGGAAGGTTTTATTTGAATCTAAAAAATATAAAATAAGCGATAAAATACCTTCTTTTGAGAAATCTTTGGGTGAAGAATTGCTTAAACCTACTCGAATTTACGTTTCCCCGATTTTACATTTGTTGGAAAAATATAAAATATTAGGAATAGCTCACATCACCGGAGGAGGAATAGTAGAAAATATTCCCCGTATTTTACCTGAAGAAGTGTCAATTCGGATAGACCAAGAAAGCTGGTCCACACCTTCTATTTTTACTTTTATTCAGGAAGAAGGAGAAATTTCTGATGGAGAGATGTATCGGACTTTTAATATGGGGATAGGTATGGTATTAATTGTTTCTTCAAATGACGCTTCGAAAGTGATAGATGAACTTAAAATGGCAGAATACAATTCTTACCTTATCGGTAAAGTGATCAAAAGGGAATAAATGACAACTTTGGTGCCTGGCACAAAAGTTGTCATTAAGGAGAAGATTATGATTAATATCGGAGTATTGGCCTCAGGCAGAGGGACAAATTTACAGGCGATCATTGAGGCCATTGAAGATGGAAAAATTGAAGGGGAAATTAAAATTGTGATGAGCGATCATCCAAAAGCTTGTGCCCTAAAAAGAGCCCAGCAATATCTTATCGACACCCGGTGTATTGATTTTAAAGAATTTAAAAACCGGGAAGATTACGATAAAGAGATCATCAAAACCCTGAAAGAGAAAAAAATTGACCTGGTCGTTCTGGCCGGTTATATGAGAATTTTGAGCCCCTATTTTATTAGAACTTATCAAAATAAGATAATAAATATTCACCCCGCTTTACTCCCTTCTTTCCCGGGATTACATGCCCAGAAGCAAGCCATAGGAAATGGCGTAAAGATTTCCGGATGTACGGTTCACTTTGTGGATGAAGGAGTAGATTCCGGTCCCATTATCCTGCAAAAGGCAGTAGAGGTGAGCGATGATGATACGGAGGAATCTTTGACAGAGAAAATCTTAGAAGAAGAACACCAAATTTATCCTCAGGCAATTCAGTTATTTTCTGAAAGCAGATTGATGATTAAAGGAAGAAAAGTCTTTATTAAATAATTACCATTTTTACAAGAGAGGTAGAGCGGGAATGAAAGTATTGGTCATTGGCAGCGGAGGAAGAGAGCATACCCTGGTGTGGAAAATAACTCAAAGTCCGAAAGTATCTCAAATTTATTGTGCACCGGGCAATGCCGGAATTTCCA
>JBAUBA010000324.1:0-1506 GCA_049676265.1 Atribacterota bacterium | reverse complement strand
AACTTTTCACCCCTTAGCAAGTGCAATGGTGAGGGAAAATTCTAAGAAACACCAGAGAGGACATTATTTAAGTCTATTTTCCGCCGCGGGAACAGCAGGGATATTCGTTGCAAGTTTATTGTTTGGGTTTTTGGTTCAAATATGGGGATGGAAAATGACCTGCTTACTACTCTCATTGCCCGGTTATTTTCTGGCTTATAAATATCTGAAATCAAAAAAGGGTAAAAAAAATCTCAAAACAGAAGCAGAGAAGAAAATAAAGCAAAGCAATATTTATTTATTTTTTATAAGTATGGGTATTCGAAGCTTGGGATTCTGGGCTGTTCTTTCCTTTCTCCCTCTCTACGCTACAGATTACCTCGGTTTAAAACCCGAGGTTTCTGCCTGGATTATCACAATAATGTTTTCTGGGCTATTTTTAGGCAGCCTCATTTCCAGTAAAATTATAGATAAAAGCAATCCACTTGTCTTGGTTTTGTCAACAACTATTATCGCTACTTTCTTGCTTCTGGGTATCACTTTCACTACTCAGTTCATACTCATTATTTTATTTATTGGAATCTTGGGTATTTTAGAAGGAATATTTTTCCCTTCCCAAAGTACCTGGTTAACCTTTATTTGTCCAGTAAGCCGTCAGGGAAAAATTTTTGGGATAAGCCTTTTTGTTGAGGGAATTTCTGCCACAATTGCTCCTGCTCTCTACGGATGGATTGCAGATCAAAGCAATTTAGTTTGGGCTTATCGCTTAGCTGCCATTCCTCTGTTTGTTAGTTTCATTCTATTCCTGATACTTCATTTTTTAGAGAATAAACACGATAAAGCTTATAAAATGAAACTCAACCTTTCGTCATAAAGTATTCAGTACAACTTTCATTTAGCTATTTTAGCTATTATAAAGAAAATAATTCCTGTGTAATGAAGGAATGTTCTTTGTAGAGAAATAGAGCAAAGAAATTTATTAGTCGATATGATACGAATTTTTATCTTTAATCTTTCAGGGAGGAGAATATGTCATGAATTCCAAAGAAAAGAAAATTGATGCAAAAAAGATTAGAGAGGAAGTTAAAAAAACTTATGCTGAAGCAATATCCCGAAAAAATCTAAGTTGTTGTGGTAATTTTGAAGAAACATGTTGTTCTACTAAAGCAAAAGATATTGGTTATGGCGAAAAAGAGCTTAATAATTTTCTTGCAGATTCTAATATTACAACTTTTGGTTGTGGAAATCCATTGGCCTTTAGTGAAGTCAGGGAAGGTGATGTTGTACTTGATCTAGGTCCGGGTACCGGGCTTGATCTTTTGATTGCTGCCCGTAAGGTGGGACCCTCAGGGCAGGTCATCGGTGTGGACATGACCGAAGAGATGATTAGCAAGGCGGAAGAGAATATCAAGGCTGCTGGAGTCAACAATGTTGAAGTGCGTAAAGGATTAATCGAGGACCTTCCTGTTAAATCATCTTCGGTTGACTGGGTAATCTCTAACTGTGTTATTAATCTTTCTCCGGAGA
>JBAUBA010000323.1:0-2114 GCA_049676265.1 Atribacterota bacterium | reverse complement strand
GGGTTATTATGTAGAAGGAGAATTTGGGGAAGATGTCACTGTCAAAGTAAATGCCATAGAAATTTTACGACGGGAATTAGACCTTAAAAGAAGGGAGGCAGAAAGATTATTTTTTTAATACACTCAGAAATAAATATCCAGAACTTATTGTAGAATATGAAAATATATACCGAAAAAACAAATGGGGAGAAGCGGCAGGAGAGTATTATAATTCTATAAATTTAACATTTAATAGTATAGTAAAAAAATATAAGATTCCCCCTCGTATTCCTCTTAATCTTTATAAAGATATATTAGGAGAAAATGATTTAGTAGTGGTAATATTAGAGCATATTGATTATCTTTTGAAACTACAAGGAAGAACTTCTCCCTACGGTTATACCGCCTATTCAATCTCACAGCTAAAAGAACCTTTATCATCTATGAAGAGAGAATTGAAAAGGATAAACGGAGTAGGAAAAGTAACCGAAAGTATTATCTTGGAAATACTCAAAACCGGAAGTTCATCTTATTATAAAAAATTATTAGCTGAGTAAATATAGTAAATTACCTGCCTATATTATATATTTGATCTTTTTCCGGGACACAGAAAAAAATAAATAAAAACTATAGGCAGGCAATTTAATTTTAAAAGAAATTGCGCGTTCTTTTACAGACCGAAACAAGCATTAACATTACCGGGACTTCAATTAAAACTCCTACTACTGTTGCCAAAGCAGCACCAGAAGATATACCAAAAACCATTATTGCAGTTGCAATAGCTACCTCAAAATGATTACTTGCTCCAATTAGTGCAGAAGGGGCAGCGTCTTCATAATTAAGTTTCAATAGTTTTGCTAATCCGTAGGTGAGAAAAAAGATAAGGTTAGTTTGGATAAAAAGTGGAATAGCTATCCATAGTATAGTTAGGGGTTTGGTTAAAATAATCTCACCTTTAAAGGAAAAAAGTAAGATTAGAGTAAATAATAGAGCAACAATAGATACTGGTGTAAGCAGATGTAAGAAATTCTCCTTAAACCATTTTTCACCCTTTACCTTTATTATCCATTTTCTGGAAAAATAACCTGCCACCAGGGGCAGGGCAACATAAATACTTATAGAAAGTAGTAGTGCTTGCCAGGGGACTGGTAATCTTCCTACGCCAAGTAAGAAACCACCAAGCGGCCCATAAAGAAAAAGCATAGTTAGAGAATTTATTGCTACCATAACCAGCGTATGTCCATCGTTACCTTTGGCTAAGAAACCCCAAACCAAGACCATTGCTGTACAGGGGGCAATGCCTAATAAGATATTTCCGGCAAGAAAACTTCTCCACAGAGGAATTTCGAGCAATTTCATTCCATTGTTTATCACGACAGTTCCAGCCCCATGAATTGTTCCCACTGCCCAATCTGCTCCAGGTGGCAGTTTTACTAAATCCATTGCCTCACTCCCAATAAAATTTTTAAAAAGAAAACCTAAAAAAAAGATAGATATAGCATACATAGTAAAAGGTTTTATTGCCCAGTTAGCGAATAAAGTCAGTCCAACCGGCTTAATGGATTTTCCTGCTTTTAACACTTCCCCGAAGTCAATCTTTACCATAATCGGATACATCATAAAAAATAGACAGACTGCAATCGGGATAGAGACAACCGGTGCATCACCAACATAAATTGCTAACCCGTCAAGATATTTTGCTACTCCGGGAATAACCTTACCAAAAATAATTCCAATAACGATACACAATAAGACCCATACTGTTAGATATTTTTCAAAAACATTTAAACCGCCATTTTTTTCTTTAACCATAGTTAATCTCCTTTCAAATACTCCAAATTAAATACATCCCGCCTAAAATAATTAGAACACCACATATTTTTTTAATTAAAACTGTGCCTTTAGCTTTTTCATTCCAATTCAAATACTTTTGCACAATTTCTGTAAAGGTACCGGCTAAGACTATTATCGAACAATGGCCAATAGCATAAGCAAAAAGAAGTACAGCTCCATAGAAAAATTGTGTTACTGATATTGTAAATACAATACCTAACATTGGTGCCATATAAGCAAAGGAGCAGGGACCAAGGGCGATACCAAAAATAAGACCTAATCCAAAAGCAGCAAACAGACCT
>JBAUBA010000322.1:0-1791 GCA_049676265.1 Atribacterota bacterium | reverse complement strand
ACACTTTAGTAACCATCTATGGTTCAATTCAGAATCCTTTTTCCTGCCGAAATGCCGTAGCCAGCGTACTCAAGGTATCTTTAAACAAAGTGAGAATAATTCAGAATCATATGGGTGGATCATTTGGAGGCAAAGATGAAGTTATGTCTTCCATGGCCGCCCGGGCTTCCCTCCTGGCTTTAAAAACCAACCAACCAATCAAGATGGTTAATACCAGAGATGAGTCAATTCTCGAAAGTTATAAACGTCATCCTTACAAAATGAAATATAAGATAGGTGCCACCAAAGAAGGTAAGCTGGTAGCAATGGAAATCAAGTGTTTAGCTGATAGTGGCGCTTATGCCTGCCAAACTCCCTTTGTTACCTGGCGTTCAGTTGTTCAAGCAACCGGTCCCTATGAGTTACATAATGTGAAGACAGATACTTATGGATATTACACTAATAATGTGTATACCGGGGCGATGAGAGGTTATGGTTCACCCCAGATTATCTTTGCCCAGGAATCATTAATGGATGAACTGGCTGAAGAACTTAAAATAACCCCTATGGAACTGCGTTTGAAAAATATATATCACAATAATTCTATTACAGCCACCGGACAGAAACTGGATAATCACCAGGTGAGTCTGGAAGAGGTAATTGTCAAAGCTGTTGAAATCAGTAATTATAAAGAGAAATACAGAGAATACAGCAAACCTCAATCAGGAGACAAAAAAATAGGAATCGGTATGGCTGTCAGTTTTCGAGGCTGCAGTTTGGGAGCTGAGGCAACCGATGCCGCTGGCGCTATAGTTGCCATCCAGCGTGACGGGAGTATCTTAATCTCCTGTGGATTGGCTGAAAACGGCGAAGGCTTAAAGACTGTTTTTACCCAGATAGCTGCTGAAGAATTAGGAGTGGATATTAGAAGAATTAATTATATGGAAGTTGATACTTCGGTCTCCCCTGAAAGTGGTCCTACTGTTGCCTCTCGCAGCACTATATTAGGCGGTAATGCAGTGAAAAATGCTGCTCATCAATTAAAAGAAATACTTGCTGAAATAATTGCAGCTGAATTTAAAATTGGAGCAGATAATTTGGTTTTTAAAAATGAGAATATATATGAAAAAAATAAAGATCAAAAGATTGTTTCTTTTGATAAAGTAGTAGATTTAGCCAATAAACAGAGAGTATTTTTATCTGCCCATGGATGGTATAAAGCCCCCGATATTTCCTGGAACGAAGAAATTGGTCAGGGTAGACCATATTTTACCTATGTTTATGGTTGCCAGATAGCTGAAGTGGAAGTTGATACAGCTACCGGTCAGATAGAAGTGTTAAAAATGACTGCTGCCCATGATGTAGGTAGAGCTATTAATCCTGCCTGCCTTAAAGGTCAGATCTACGGTGGAGTAATGATGGGCTTGGGTTATGGCATCATGGAGGAAGTAGAAACCGCGAATGGCTACATTAAAAATACTAATTTTGATGAATATTTAATTCCTACAGTAAAAGATATGCCAGAAATTTGCCCGGTTATTGTAGAAAATCCCGACCCTCACGGTCCTTATGGAGCTAAATCTATCGGTGAACCAACTTTAGAACTGGGCGCACCTGCCATTGCCAATGCAGTAGCTCACGCAACCGGAAAAAGAATCAGACATTTACCCCTTAATTTGGAACGTGTCTTACTGGGACATTCTTTAAGTAAAGGGGGAACAAAAAAATGATATCCTACGAATTTTTAACCACCCAAAAAATAGAAGAGGCCCTAAATTACTTAGACAAATTTACTAAAGTTCATATATTGGC
>JBAUBA010000321.1:0-2127 GCA_049676265.1 Atribacterota bacterium | reverse complement strand
CCTTCCCAGTGATGTTATTTATCAATTAAAAAAGAATCGGAAGATAATAATTTGTCCCAATTGCAGCCGAATTCTAATCTGGAAAGATTAACGCAATACACGATACGAGCTTTAGTTAGTGTAAACTCTGTTGAGGTAGTTAAAAGAAAGAAAAGATTAGTTATTGTTCTATTTTTTTCTACTTTCTTTTTTCTTTACTGTACTGTTATATGCTGATTTAATTTTTTAGTCCTAAGCCCTTTCTCTTTCTTGACGCAATACGCAATACGCAATACGCAATACGAAAAATGTTAGTTACATTTTAAAAGTGAACTCTTAACATTTTAAAAGTGAACACTTTAAAGGCCAAAATTATACTATTTTTTATAAATTATTTAGATGTGAATAATTTATTAGTTAAAAGTTAAAACTGGACTAAATTAAGGTCAGAATTTTTAACCTTTTGAATACCTAAAAGCTCATCTTCATACCAGAATCTTACTTCAGATAAGCCAGATTCTTTATCTGGTACTATCCGAAGTTGTATTCTCTCATGTAGTGGTGCACCAGGTACTTTCAATTCTAAATTATTTATAGAGACCTTGCGATAAGAATTTACCATTCTATCTGCTCTTAAGCAGAAGATGTCATTTATTGATTTATAAGGTGGTCTTACAGCAAATTCTCTAAATAAGGATTTATTTTCAGCATATGCTCTTTGAAATCTAATATAAGGTATTTCCCCGGTAGTAGAATGAATCCATTGGTGATTATATTTCTGGATAAGGCTATTTAATACCAATTGCGCTTGTTTGATATCCGAGATTCTTTCTCTGTAACAAGCCCTTACCAGTCTATCCTGAATCCATCTGTAGGGTCTTTCTATCTTTCCTTTAGCCTGGGGAGAAAGTGCATAGGTTACCTTTACCCCACAGTCATCTAAAACCTGTTTCCATTGCGGATTAACCTCATCAGTCAGTCTGTAATGATTTCGCCAGAAACTGTCTCTTCCTTGTACAAAGCGGTAGACAGAATAGCTGTCTACATAATAAGAATAGGGGATACCGTACCTTAAGATGACTATCCTTAAAGCGATAATATTGACCCAGGTAGTCTCTCTTTCTACTAAAACAGCATAGAGAATAAGTCGGCTGTAATCATCTAAAGAGGTAATCAGATACCATTTATTCGCATATTTAGAGAACTGATGATGGGAAGAATCATGTTGAATCAGCTCTCCAGGATAGTTAGTGATGACTTCTTTCTCATGTACTTTTCTCTTCGACTTTAAAAGGTAAAAGCCCTTTGTTTTTGCCCGGTTGATGATGGTAGAAAGAGATACCTTCTGGTGATAATCATTTTCTAGGATATCTTTTATATAACTGTAATTGTAACATCTAATCGGTACATCTTTGGCTTTAATTAAATCTTTTTCTGTCTTTAGTTCTTTTATGATATTTGTTTCAATAGCTTTAGATATTGTGCGAGTAGGTATACTACGAAAGTATGAAACGGAGAAGTTCTCGGGATCATCTTTTAATCGTTTTAATAAAGCAAAGAATCTTGTTTTCTTAATACCTAAAATTTCTTGGATGTATTTTCTTGCTATCTTCTTTTTTAGATAACGGGAAATTAGTTCTTTAATCTGATAACCAGTGAACTTTTTGTGTAGTTGTTTCATAATATAGGACTTCACTTTTTTCATCCTATATTATTATAATTTTAATTTGTTTTTAAGAGTTCACTTTTAATTCTTAAATAACAAATAAACGAAAAATATTTGACAAATTAAATAAATTATTTTATTATAGTAAAAATACCATTGGTATACTAAGGATAAAAATATATGAGAAATAAAAATACCATTTATAAAAAACTAAAAAAAGAAATAATATCAGGAAAATTATTACCTGGAAGTGTTTTAGTTGAGCGAGAGATTAGTAATGAATATAGTATAAGTAGAACACCGGTAAGAGAAATTTTATGGCGATTAGCATCTGATGGTTTGCTTGAACAAGAGCCTTCAGGAGGATACATAATAAGAAAGATATCATTAGAAGAAATATTTAATATATTTCAAAGTAGAGAAGCCATAGAAGGTATGGCTGCAAGATTATCTTGTCAAAAAGGCGATGATAATTTTTTTTC
>JBAUBA010000320.1:0-2332 GCA_049676265.1 Atribacterota bacterium | reverse complement strand
ATGGTGAAAGACCATCGAACAGAAGTTGAAAGTGGAAACCTACAGGCCATTATGGATGGCGAAATAAATTACTTCATTGAAGCCTACTTAAAGAGTAAGAAAAAAGATTAGATTATATAAGTATTGTAGGGTAGGTTCTTCCACAAATAACAAATGATGGTTCTTGAGCTGTTGTTGATGCGGGTTGGTTACCTCATCATCAACAAGTTGGTCAATCTGGGAAAACAGTAGCCTTTGAATTATACATTGCCTGTGGTATTTCGGGTGCTATCCGGCATTTAGTAGGTATGCAGATTTCCAAAAGAATTATTGCCATCAATGAAGATACGAGGCACCAATATTTACGATTGCAACTTTAGGAATTGTAAGAGATTTATTTAAAGTCATTCCTTTGTTGATTGAGGATTTAAAAAAGATTAAAAATACAGTATAGATGGCAAACAGATAATTAGCTAATTAAATTAATTGGTAAATTGGATAATTAATTTAGCTTAAAGGAGGGGAAAATGATTAAAACTTATAATCCCAAAGAGACCAAGAAGTGGTTGGAATATTCTTCTTTAGCGGTGGGAATTATTATAATAATATGGGGAGTTATCAGTCATCAAACCATTTTATTGGTTTTAGGTTTCTTCTTCATATTAGTTGTGTCTAATAAAACTAAAATAATTATTGATGAGAAAGGAATATTGATAACTACTACGACTTTGTTTTTAATGAAAAGAAAAGATAGACTTAATTTTAAAGAAATGGACTCTATAGAGATTAAAGAGGGTGCAGAAAAATCTTTGGTATATTTTATGAGGGGATGGAAGGGAAGAAAGGTATTAATTGATACCCCTTATTTAACTAAATTAACGGAATATATAAAAAACGAAAATCCTGATTTAATAAAAAAAAATAAAAGATATAGAAGCCAGTAGTCAGAATCCAGAAGCCAGAATATTATTAATTCAAAACTCTTTTCTCGTATATCTTATATAGTAAAGAAAGAAAATAGCCAAGTTAGTTACCTGATTAATTAGTTAAGAAAATAAAAGATCAATTAGTATATCGTATATAGAATGAATTAAAGGATACGGAATCTTTATTCCCTCTCCCCTTCGGGGGGAGAGGGTTAGGGTGAGGGGGAAACAAACGCAATACTCAATACGCGATACTCGATACTAAACAATAAAGGATGTGAAATTGATGTTAATCGATAAAAAAGTCAGTAATTTTTTAGACGAGCTGGCTTCTAATTCACCAACCCCCGGTGGAGGTAGTGTGGCTGCCTTAGCCGGTGTACTGGGGGCAGCTTTAATTTCAATGGTTGGCAATTTAACCGTAGGCAAGAAAAAATATGAAGATGTAGAAGAAGATATTAAGAAAATTATAAGCTCTTCGGAAAAATTACGTTATGAATTAAGTCAGTTAATAGAAGAGGATGTTAAAGTTTTTAATAATTTTATGGCTACTTACAAGATGCCCAAGGAAACCGAAGATGAAAAAAGGGTAAAAGCAGAGAAGATACAAGAAGCGCTAGTAGAAGCAGCAAAAGTCCCTTTAAAAGTAGCTTACAAATGTCTGGACATACTGAGTCTTTCTAAAGAAGTTGCTGAAAAAGGTAATATTAATGTGGTAAGTGATGCCGGAGTCGCGGTCTTAATGGCAGAAGCCGCCCTGGAGAGCGCGATATTAAATGTAAAGATAAATCTAAAAATGATTAAAGATGAGAAAGTAAGAACAGAACTTTCCTCTTCTATAAAAGAAATATTGTTAAAAGAAAATGGACAGAAAGAAGAAGTGCTGGAAATAGTGGAGAGCAAAATGTAAATTATTTTTAAAAGTGGGTAAAAATAAAAATGAAAAAAAATATAATTCAAAAGTTATGGAAGGAAAATCCTAAATTATACAAAATCTTAAAGGAAAGTGAGAATTTAAAAGAGGCAAGAAAAAAACTTTTTAAATTTTGAAAGACTTAGAATGGAAACATAGAAAAGGAGAAGAAGAATTACATAAATTGGAATACGCTGCTGCCTTAGAGGCACAAAAAGTATTTAATGACCTCATTTCCCTCCGAAATGAGGAAATTGTAGGTTTTAGCACTTTAGATTATTTATGGAGTATTGCTAAAGATAATCAAGAGTTAACTGAAGAAATTGACGATGGTTTTTTAGAAGAGTTTATTCACCTCTTTAAAGCAATGAGTAGATCCCTATTATGCTTTTTACCCTAAAGGAAAAGAAGAACACAAGGATTATCTTGTTCCGGTAGCCCGCTTATGGCAAGAGAGAAAAGAAGAAGCAAGATTGATACCCGGTATTTTCCGAACCGATGAGCCGGTATTTAA